>NZ_JBHYIG010000123.1:11803-26912 GCF_042740015.1 Streptomyces sp. NPDC059037 | reverse complement strand
GGTGGAGGGATGTTCGGATCACACCCGCGACGGCTCCTCGGGCACCCGCGGCTCCGTGACGGGCCGCGGCTTCGCCTCGGGCTCCGCCGCCTCCATGCGGTCCAGCCGCAGCGCGTGGTGCAGCTTCCGCAGCGGCCCGGGAGCCCACCAGTTGGCCCTGCCGAGCAGCGCCATCAGCGCGGGCACCAGGAGCGCCCGGACGATGGTGGCGTCCGCGAGCACGGCGAAGGCGGTGCCGAGGCCCAGCTCCTGGACGAAGACGAGCCGGGTGAAGGCCAGCGCTCCGACCGCGACGCAGAAGAGCAGCGCGGCCGATGTGACGGTGCGGCCGGTGAGGGCCAGGCCCTCGGCGATCGCGGTCCGGTCGTCGGCTCCCTTGGCGCGGACCTCCTTGATCCGGCCGAGCAGGAACACGTTGTAGTCCGTGGAGAGCCCGAAGGCCAGCGCGAAGACGAGTACGGGCGTGGTGGTCTCGATCCCGCTGTGCGCCGCGTAGCCCAGGTTGCCGTCCTGGAAGACCCACACCAGGAAGCCGAGGGCCGCCGCGGTGGACAGGGTGTTCAGGAGCAGGGCCTTGAACGGCAGGATCAGCGAGCCGGTGAAGGCGAAGAGCAGCAGCAGGGTCACGACGGCGAGCACACCGATCGCCAGCGGCAGCCGGTCGCGGATCCCGTCCTTCTGGGAGAGGAAGTCCGCCGTGACGCCGGTGAAGCGGGCGCGCGCGGGCGCGTCCAGCTGTCGTACGCGATCCGCGGTGTCCTTGGCCGCGGTGTCCATGGGCGCTCCGCCGAGCACCGCGTCGATCTCCCAGTGGGCGCTGTCGAGCCGGACGGGTTCGGCGACCGCCTTGACGCCCTCGACGTCCTTGAGCCGGCCGACGTACTCGTCCAGGGCCGCGCCGCCTTCGGCGGTGTCGAGCACGATGCGCATCGGGGCCGTGGTGGGCTTCTCGAAGTCCTTCTCCAGGCTCTGAGCGACCTTGCCCGCGCTGATGCTGGTGGGCAGCGCCGACGCGTCGGAGCCGGTGAAGCGGATGCCGAGGATCGGCGAGGCGATCAACAGCAGGATGGCGACGGCCCCGACGGCGACCACGACGGGCCTGCGCATCACCCCGTCGGCGATCCTGCGCCAGCGGCGTACGGCGGAGTCGCCTTCCGTCGCCTTCCGCTGCCAGCGGCGCGGGGCGAGCGCGTTGATGCGCCGGCCGAGCAGGGCGAGCAGCACCGGCAGGCCGAGCAGGGCGAAGACGACGGCGGAGATCGCGGTGATCACGCCCGCGTAGCCCATGGAGCGTACGTACGGCTGCGGGAACACCAGGAGCGCGGCCAGCGCCGCGGCGACGGTGAGCCCGCTGAACAGCACGGTCCGGCCCGCGGTCGCCATGGTGCGCCGCAGCGCGAGGGCGCCTTGTGGGTGCACGTCCAGCTCGTCGCGGTAGCGGGAGACGATCAGCAGACCGAAGTCGACCGCGAGGCCCAGGGCGAGGGCGAAGGCCAGGTTGAGGGCGCCGGTGGAGACGTCGTCGAAGAACATGACGGTCCGCAGTCCCGCCATGGTGAACAGCAGGGTGAAGACGGCGCCGACGACCGGCACCAGGGCGGCGACACCGCCGCGGAAGATGAAGAACAGCAGCACGAGGATGACCGGCAGGGCGAGCCCCTCGGCCATCGAGAGGTCCTTGGTGGTCACCTCGCCGACCTGGACCATGCTGATCGTGGAGCCGCCGAGGTCGACCCGGCCGCGCAGCGCCGGATCGGCGTCGACGGCGTCCTGCAGCTCCTTCTCCGCGGTCTTCGACTCGGCCTCCGTCATGGGGCGCAGGGCGCCCACGAGCACGGTCGACCGGGAGTCCTTGGAGATCAGCGCGGGGTCGCCCGCGCTCTTGTAGTCGATGACCTGCTTGACCTCGGGGCGGTCGTCGAGCAGTTCGACCGCCGCGGCGACCGCGCGGGGCCGCTCGCCCTCGGGGGCGATCCGGCCGTCCGTCCGCACCACGAGGGCATAGCCCTGCTGCGGATCGATCCCGGTGGCCTTCTCGATCACTTCGCGGGCTGCGGCGTGCTGCCCGGTGGGGTCGTCGTAGTCGGAGAGACCGTTGGTCAGCTTGCTCTGCACCGTGCCGCCGAGCACCGCCGCGAGTACGGCGGCGAGTACGGCCAGGAGGAGGCCGACCCGGCGCCGGGCATGGAGAACGGAGCCGAGAGCGGAGAACATGGATCGTCACCTTCCGTCGGAGCAAGGAGTGTCGTCGTCCCCGCTTGAGCCGCGGTACGGCGGCGGTCGAGTCGCGGCGCGCGCGAATGGGGGGGGGGGGGGGGGGGGGGGGGCCCCCCCCCCCCCCCCCCCGGTCCAGGGGGTGGCGGCAGGCTCCGTCCGCGGGTCTCGCGGGGCGTCAGGACAGCTGACGTATCGCGGTGGCGTGGTCGTAGTAGATCGTCTCGTCGAGCAGGACGTCGCCGTCGAAGTGGAAGAAGACCGCGACGGGCAGCGACATCCGCTTGCCCTTGTTGGGGATGCCGCGCCAGTCGGCGACCTGGGTGCCGTTGATCTGCGCCTCCATGACGATCGCGTCGGCCGTGTGCGAGACGGAGAAGACGTCGTGGTCCAGGTCGGGGAACGAGGTGCGCATGTCGGCGAAGTAGCCCTTGATCGCCTCCTCGCCGACGAGGGGCGCCTCCTCGAAGGGGATGATCTTGTAGACGCCGCCCCGCGGGAAGGTGGCGAGGACGCCGTCGATGTCCCAGGCCACCTCGGCGATGGTGTGCTCGATCACGACGGCCTCGCGCTTCTTGCGCAGGTCCTCGTCGGGCAACGGGCGGGACGTGCCGGGCAGTTCGAATCCGCCGTGCTGGTCGTTGCTCATGCCACTGTCCTCCAGATCCGGGCCGGCGATCCGGCCTGCCGCAAGGACGTTAGGGAGCACGCCTCGCGCCCAACTCAAGGCCGGACACACTTCCGGTCAAGGGGGTTATGGGACAGATGGCGGTCCAGCGCGCCCCTTGCGCCCGTCCGTCACGGCCCGAGCCCAGCTCGATGTCCCTCTGTTCGACTGACGGGTGCCGCACGCGTGTACGGCGACCGTCAGTCGAGAGGTTCTGTCCATGGAGTTCCGCATCATCGGACCGATAGAGCTGTGGGCCGACGGCGTACGCATCGACATCGGCCCTCCGCGCCAACGCGGCGTCCTGGGCGCCCTGTTGATCGAACCCGAACGCCCGGTACCGCTGGAGTCCCTGGTCAACAGGGTCTGGGGGGACGCTCCGCCGACGGGCGTACGCAATGTCGTGCACACCTACATCACCCGCCTCCGCAGGGCCCTCGCACAGCAGCAGGGCAGCCGCTCCGAGCCCGTCCGGCTGATCCGGCTGCCCGGCGGCTACCGCGTGGAGACCGACCCCGGGCAGGTGGACCTGGTGCGGTTCCGCAGGCTGCTCGCCGAGGCACGCCATCCGACGCTCAGCGCGTCGCGCCGCAGCGCCCTGCTCCGGCAGGCGCTCGCCGCCTGGCACGGCGACCCGCTGTCCGATCTGCACAGCGAGTGGGCCACCGGCGTACGGCAGAACCTGCGCCAGCTGCACCACGAGGCGCTGGCCCAACTCGCCGACACCGAGATGTACTTGGGCCGCCCCGCGGGGGTGCTGCCGGAACTGCGTACGGCGCTGCTCGCCGACCCGCTGGCGGAACAGCTCGGCGAACGGCTGATGCGCGCGCTGCATCTGGACGGGCGCAGCGTGGGAGCCCTGGAGTACTACCAGGAGCTGCGCCGGCTGATCGCCGAAGAGCTGGGCGCCGATCCCTCCCAGCGCGTCCAGGATCTGTACGAGGCGATCCTGCGGGGCGAGCCGGTGGAGGCACCGCAGACGGCGGGGGAACAGCCGCTGCTCACCGCGTCCGAGGACAGGGGCGGCACGACCCCCCGGATGCTGCCGATGGACATCCCCGATTTCACCGGACGCAGACGCGAACTCGCCCTGGCCCAGCGGCTGCTGAGCGCCGAGTCCACTCCCCTGCCGCACTCCCTGCTCATCGTCGGCGGCGGCGGTACGGGCAAGACCACCCTGGCGGTGCATGTGGCGCACCGCCTCTCGGCGGCCTTCCCCGGCGGGCAGCTCTTCGCCGGGCTGCGGGGCAGCGGCCTGCATCCCGCCGACCCGTTCGCGGTGCTGGGGCGGCTGCTGCGGGCCCTCGGCCTGGAGCGCGAGCGGATTCCGGACGACCTGGACGAGCGGGTCGAGCTCTACCGTTCCCGTCTCGCCGGGCGGCGCGCCCTGGTCATCCTGGACGACGCGGCCGACGACGCCCAGGCGCAGCCGCTGCTGCCCGGCGCACCGGACTGTGCGGTCCTCGTGACCAGCAGACAGCGGCTCGGCCAGCCGCTGGGAGCGACGGTGGTGCCACTGCGGGAGCTGTCCATGGCGGAGGGTGGACAGCTCCTGGAGAAGATCATCGGGGCCGAACGTACCGGGGCCGAGCCGGAGTTCGCCAAGGAGCTGGTCAGGCTCTGCGGCAGGCTGCCGCTGGCGATCCGGGCCGCCGCCGCGCGTCTGACGTCCCGCCCGCACTGGACCCTTGCGGGGTTCGTGGAGCGGATGCGGGACGAGTCACGGCGCCTGGACGAGCTGGCCCACGGCTCGCTGGATGTGCGGGCCAGCCTCACCACCTCGTACAACTCGCTGCCCAGCGACACCCGTGAGGTGCTGCGGAGCCTGGCCGAGCTGCCGGTGGCGGAGTTCGACGCCTCGGTGGCCTGCCCGGTCCTCGGCAGGGACTTCGCCGTGGTGGAGGAGGCCTGCGAGCAGCTGGTCGAGGCGAACCTGCTGCATGTCGCCGAGGGCGGCCTGGCGGGGGACCGCACCCGTTACCGGCTTCAGGACCTGCAGAGGATCTATGCCTTGAGCCTGCGGGCGGATCCGGCGGCGCACTAGGGCTCCGCGGGAAGTGCGGTACTCGTCCGCGGGTCCGTCGTGGCTGGTCGCGCAGTTCCCCGCGCCCCTTCGGGGCGCTGCCGACCCGCAGTGGAGCTGGTCGCGCCCACGCGGCGGAGCCGCACATGTCACAGCCCCGCGCCCCTTCGGGGCGCTACTGCGGGCCCTCACCAGGCAATCCAGTGTTCCTCAAGAACGGTTCCAGGTTTCCGACCACTCGGGTGTCCGAGAGTCGACGTCGAGAGAAGAACCGACGGAGAGGGACCACGATGGCTCCATCACCTGCGCGCCAGGACGTGCTGCCCGACCTGGCGGAATTGGCCGCGGAGACGGCGGTCGAGGTTCCGCCGGTGGCCGCGACCATGGCCTCGCTCACGGAGGAGCTGCACGCCCGCCGTGCCGCCGCCCACTTCGGCAGCGACCCGGACGCGGAACGGCGGCACCTCGCCAAGGGCAAGCTCCTCGCCCGCCAGCGCATCGAACAGCTCCTGGACCCGGGGACGTTCACCGAACTGGGAGTCTTCGCGGAGCACCGCGCGTCCGGCTTCGGCATGGAGGACTCGCACCCGGCGGGCGACGGCGTAGTCACCGGCTGGGGCGAGATCGAGGGCCGCAAGGTCTTCGTCTTCGCCCATGACGCCCGGGTCCGCGGCGGCGCGCTCGGCGCGGCCTTCGCCGGCAAGATCCACCAGCTCCTCGACTTCGCGGACTCCGTGGGAGCCCCGGTCGTCGGCCTCAACGACGGTGGCGGGGCCCGCATCCAGGAGGGCATCGACGCCCTCGCGGGATTCGGCAGGCTCTTCGCCCGCAACGTCCGCTCCTCCGGCGTGGTCCCGCAGATCAGCGTGATCCTGGGCTCCTGCGCGGGCGGCGCGGTCTACTCGCCGGCGCTGACCGACTTCACGTTCATGGTCGAGGGCATGGCCAACATGTTCATCACCGGACCCGACGTGGTGCAGGCGGTGACCGGCGAGAAGGTCAGCCACGAGGAACTCGGCGGCAGCCGGACCCACGGCGGGCGCACCGGTGTGGCCAGCTTCGTCTCCCCCGACGAGGAGACCTGCTTCGATTCGGTACGGGAGCTGCTCTCGTACCTGCCCGCGAACAACCATGAACTCCCGCCCTCCACCGAGCCGTTCGACGACCCCGACCGCAGCTGCGAGGAGCTCCTCAAGCTGGTCCCGGTGGACGACCGCACGCCCTACGACATCCGGTCGGTGATCGGCGAGATCGTCGACGACGGCGACTTCCTGGAGATCCAGGAGAGCTGGGCGCCCAACATCGTCTGCGCCCTGGCCCGCCTCGACGGCAACCCCGTCGGCATCGTCGGCAATCAGCCCGCGGTCCTTGCCGGGGTGCTCGACATCGATTCCTCCGAGAAGGCCGCCCGTTTCGTCCGCACCTGCGACGCCTTCGGCATCCCCCTGGTCACCCTGGTGGACGTGCCGGGGTTCATGCCGGGCACCGAGCAGGAGCACAACGCGATCATCCGGCGCGGCGCCAAGCTCCTTTACGCGTACTGCGAGGCGACGGTGCCTCGGGTGCAGATCATCATGCGCAAGGCGTTCGGCGGGGCGTACATCGTGATGGACTCCAAGTCGATCGGGGCGGACCTGTCCTTCGCCTGGCCCTCCAACCAGACGGCCGTGATGGGCGCCGACGGCGCCGCCAACATCATCTTCCGCAAGCAGCTCAAGGCGTCACCGGAGCCTCAGGCGCTGCGCGAGACGCTCGTCGCCGACTACACCGACCAGCTCCTCAACCCCTATGTCGCGGCCCGGCGCGGCCATGTCGACGACGTCATCGACCCCGCCGACACCCGCAGGGTGCTCATCAAGTCCCTGGAGATGCTGCGCTCCAAGCGGCCCGTCCAGCCCGTACGCAAGCACGGGAACGAGCCGCTGTGAGCGCCCCGACGACCGGGTTCTCGGTGGTGCGCGGCGCCCCGACGCCCGAGGAACTCGCCGCCGTCCTCACCGTGCTCGCCGCGGTCCGGCGCGCCCAGTGCGCCGCCCAGGAGTCCGGTCCCGCACCGCGGCGCCCGGACGGCCGCTGGTCGGGCCGCACGCCCTGGCACCGTCCCGCGTCCGCGGCCGTGATGGCGTACGCGGCCGGCTGGGAGTCCGTGTCCAGGACCGCACATCCGAACGGACCGAACGGAAAGGACCGCCGATGACCGGCGAGAGCAGCCGGACCGCGCTGACCGGATGCCTGGGCATGTTCCCCGGCCAGGGGTCCCAGCGTCCGGGCATGGCGCAGTACCTCCTGGGCGAGTACCCGGTGGCCCGGGAGCTCTTCGACCGGGCCGACGACGTCCTGGGGATCCCGCTCTCCCACATCTGCACGGACGGCGACCGCTCCCAGCTCGCCGCCACCGAGGTCGCGCAGCCCGCGATCACCGCGACCAGCCTCGCCGTGTGGCAGATCCTGCGCGACGCCGGCTACCAGCCGGGAGCGGTCGCCGGGCACAGCCTTGGCGAGTATCCGGCGCTGGTCGCGGCCGGCGTCCTCAGTTACGAATCCGCCCTCGTCCTGGTCCAGTTGCGCGGGCAGCTGATGGCCCAGGCGGCCGCCCAGGTGCCCGGCGCGATGGCCGCGGTCATGGGGATCCCGGCCGACGGCGTCAGCGCGGCCTGCCAGGCGGCGTCGGTCGTCGGGGTCGTCGAGGTCGCCAACTGGAACGAGCCCCTGCAGACGGTGATGTCGGGCGAGACCGAGGCCGTCGACGAGGCGGGACGGGTGGCGCTCGCCGCCGGCGCGGAGCGCGTGGTGCGCCTCGATGTCAGCGCGCCCTTCCACTGCTCCCTGATGAGCGGCGTACAGGAGGAGTTCACCGCGGAACTCGCGCTGCACGACTTCGCAGATCCGCGGCTTCCGCTGATCAGCTCCGTCACCGGTGACTACGTGCACGGCGGCGAGCAGGCGCGCGAGCTGCTCTCGCTGCAGATCACCCGGCCCGTGCGGTGGGTCGAGGTGCTGCGGCGGGCGGCGGAGCACCCCGTGACCGCGTTCACCGAGATCGGTCCGGGCCGGGTCCTCAGCGGGCTCGCCCGGCGCACCCTCACCGAGGCCTCCACCCGCTCCACCGGAGACCCCCGGCGGCTGACAGCCCTGCACTCCGCTCTGCAGCCGGCCTGACCCCCACAGAAGAGCCACACAGAGAAGCCACACCGAGAAATCACACCGAGAAATCACACCGCGAAATCCGCGAGCACACGACAAGGGAAGGCACCACACATGCCGTACAACGGACAGGATCTGAGCATCATCGTGCGCGATGCCGTCGCCGAAGCGCTGGGTCTCGACGTCGAGGAGGTCGTCCCGGAAGCCACCCTGCTGGGCGACCTCGACGCCGAATCGATAGACCTGCTCGACATCCTCTTCCGCATCGAGCGCGCCTCCGACGTGAAGATCAAGGTCGCGGACATCTCCGAGCTGCTCCAGGGCGGCATCCCCGACGAGGAGTTCGCCGACGAGGACGACATCATCAACGAGACCGGCCTGGCCCAGCTGAAGCGGTCCCTGCCGCAGATCGACGTCGAGGAGCTGCGGGGGAAGCTCACCGCCGACGAGGTGCTCACCCTTTTCACCGTGGGCAACCTGACGGATCTGGTGAGCGAGCGTGCCTCCCTCGCCGTCTCCGCTGCCTGAGCAGCGGGCGGGGCGGTCCATGGGCCGCCCCGCCCTGCCGAGGGTCCGGATCGGTACGGACCTTGCCGAGGTGGAGCGTGTCGAGGAACTGATGCTCTCCCAACCCGGCCTCAAAGAGACCGTGTTCACCGCCCGGGAGCTGGCGTACTGCCACCGCCGACGGCGGGCCGGCGAGCATCTGGCGGCCCGCTGGGCCGCCAAGGAAGCCGTGCTCAAGTCGCTCGGCACCGGGATGGGTCCACGGATGGAGTGGACCGACATCGAGATCCTCAACGAGCGCGGCGGACGGCCCCGGGTGCGGCTCTACGGCGAGGTGGATGCCGTGGCGCAGCAGCTCGGCCTCCACCACATCGAGGTCTCGCTCACCCACAACGCCGGGCTCGCCGTCGCACACGCCGTCCTGGTGTGCCACGCGGAACAGACGGAACCGGCGGACCAGGCAGACCAGGCAGAAGGAGAAGAGGAGAGATGACGTTTGAGGGCCGGACCGCCCTGGTCACCGGGGGCTCCCGGGGCATCGGACGGTCCATCGCGATCCGGCTTGCCGCCGAGGGGGCCGCCGTCGCGGTCAACTACCGCGCCCGGGAGGCGGAGGCGGCCGAGGTGGTGGACCAGATCACGGCCGCGGGAGGGCGCGCCGTCGCCGTCCAGGCGGACGTCTCGGACCCCAAGGAGGCCGAGCAGCTCGTCGCCCGGACGCTCGAAGAGCTGGGCGGGCTGCACGTCCTGATCAACAACGCGGGTGTGGCGGGCGACGGTCTCGTGTACGACCAGGACCCCGACGCCTGGTGGCGGGTGCTCAACGTCAACGTGGGCAGCGTCTACCACTGCACCCGTGCGGTGGCCGGGCACTTCATGGCCCAGCGCGACGGCAGCATCGTCAGTCTGTCGTCGATCGCCGGGGTGCGCGGCTGGATGGGCCAGTCCGCGTACGCCGCGTCCAAGGGCGCGGTCAACTCCTTCACCCGGGCCGCGTCCGTGGAGTTCGCGCGCTTCGGCGTACGCGTCAACGCGGTGCTCGCCGGGTTCGCGCCCACCGAATTGCTCGGCGGGCTGCTCGACAAGGACAACGGGCGCGGCATCAAACGGCAGGTGCCGCTGCGCGATCTGGCCACCGTGGAGCAGATATCGGCCGCGGTCGCCTTCCTGGCCGGCGAGGAGTCCTCGTACATCACCGGCGAGCTGCTCCACGTAGACGGCGGCTGGTCTGCCCAGCTCGGCCTCGGCCGGGCGTGAGCGCGGGCCCTGCGCCGACCCCTGACTAGGAGAGCGACGATGCGATTCCATTTGATCGACCGGATCAGCGACTGGGAGCCGGATGTCCGGCTGACCGGCCGCAAGGTCACCTCGCCCGACGAGACGTACTGGAAGCAGACGCCCGCGGGCCCTGTGATGCCCGGCAATCTCGTCCTTGAAGCGCTGGCGCAGGCCGGCACCTGGCTGTTCCTGCTCAGCTCCGGCTACCGCAAGCGGGCCGCTCTCGCGACCGTGACCGAGGCCACCTGGCACGGCGACGCGGTGCCCGGCGACGCGCTCGACCTGGAGGTACGGATCCGGTCGACGTCCGACACCGCGGCCGTGCTCGACGGCACCGTGCGGGTCGACGGGCGCACCGTCCTGGAGGTCGACGGTCTGATGTGCGCGCTGATCGACGCCGACCGCCTCGAAGACCCGGCGGACACCGAGCGCATGGGCCGCCAGCTCCTCGGACAGGAGGCACTGCGGTGAAGCGCGTGGTGATCACCGGTGTCGGTGCGGTCACTCCGCTCGGCAACGACGCCCCCACCACCTGGGAGGGGCTCGCGAGCGGACGCAGCGGCGTCGGCGAGCTGACCACCTTCGACGCCACCGGCTTCCCGGTGCGCATCGCGGGCCAGGTCAAGGACTTCCGGCTGAAGGACCGGGTCCCGCGGAAAGTGGGGCTGCGGCATCTGTCACGGCCGGGCGAGTTCGGTCTGGCGGCCGCGTACGAGGCGCTGGCCGACGCGGGTCTGGAGAAGGGGAGTTACGACGGCGACGACGTCGGCGTGGCGATGGGCGCCAGCGTGGGCCGGCCCGATCTGCAGTGGATGCTGGACATCGGCGAGCTGCGCCGCACCACCGGCCGCGACGACGCGTTCATCCCCTACGCGCCCGGCGACACCCTCGCCTACAACCAGAACATCCCGGCGGCCGCGATGGCCCGCCTGATGGACGCGACAGGACCCATGTACGGGATCAGCACGGCCTGTTCGGGATCCGCCCACGCGATCGGCGAGGCGTTCCGCGCCGTGCAGGAGGGCGACGCGACGCTGATGCTCGCGGGCGGCTACGACTCGCTGACGACCTGGATGGACGTCCTCGGCTTCAGCCTGCTCGGCGCGCTCACCCAGGAGTTCAACGACGACCCGCAGCGGGCGAGCCGCCCCTTCGACGCCGACCGTTCGGGCTTTGTGCTCGGCGAGGGCGCCGTGGTGTTCGCCCTGGAGGAGCTTCAGGCCGCCCGCGACCGCGGCGCGACCATCCTCGCGGAGGTACTCGGGTACGGATCGACGCTCAACGCCTGGCGGGTGACGGACTCCCCGCCGGACGGCACCGGCGCCATCCAGGCGATGGAGGCGGCCATCAGCGACGCGGCCATCGCGCCGGAGTCGGTCGACTACGTCGTCGCCCACGGCACGAGCACCGAAGGCAACGACCAGTCGGAGACGGTGGCCCTGAAGAAGGTCTTCGGCGACCACGCCGAGCGGCTGATGATCAGTTCGCCCAAGTCGATGGCGGGCCATCTCACCTCCGCGGGCGCGGCGTTGAGCCTGCTCGCCGCGGTCGGCGCGATCCGCAACTCGCTGGTGCCGCCGACGCTCAACCTGGACACGCCGGACCGCCGGCTCGGCCTCGACTACGTACCGAACACCGCGCGCAGCGCCGATGTGTCGCACGCCGTGATCAACGCCTTCGCCTTCGGGGGCACCAACGTCGCACTGGTCGTGGGGAGTTACGAGGAGCAGCCGTCATGACGCCGACCACCGCGGCGCCGCCCGGCCCCGCCGCGGCCCCGTCCGATCCGGCGCACGCCGGTCCGGTGTCCGCCGCCGCGATCAACACCTTCGCCTTCGGCCGCACCAACATCACCCTGATCACCGGGAGTCACGAGGAGCAGCCGTCATGACGCCGACCACCGCGGCCCCGGCCGCCCCCGCCATGGACCGGTACGCTCCGGCGCCGCCCGCCCATCTGCTTGACATCGACGCGGTGACGGGCGTGCACGCCGCGGCGACCCGGAACATCCCGGGCACCTTGCCGTTCTTCGCCACGCACTTCCCGCGTCAGCCCATCCTGCCCGGCGTGATGCTGCTCGGGACCGCCGAGGAAGTGGCCGCCCTCGCCTGCCCGCCCAGCGTCGGCGGCTGGCGGCTGCGGTCGGCCGTGCGGGCGCGCTGGAAGCATCCGGTGCTCCCCGGCGACCAGGTGCGCGTCCGGGCCGAGGTCACGGGCGCGGACGACGACGCCGTGCAGTTCAAGGTCGCCATCACCGTCAAGGATCAACTCGTCGCCGACGTACGGAAGTTGATCCTCGTCCCGCGCGCGCCGTCCACGGCCGCCGTCCATCCGGAGGAGGACCGATGACCGGCACCGAACGCCAGGTCGTGGTGAGCGGCATCGGGCTGCTCACGGCGCTGGGCGAGGGCCCGGACGCCAACTGGAAGGCGATGGTCGAGGGCCGCTCCGGCGTCGGGCCGATCAGCGCCTACGACCCCTCGCCGCTGCAGACCCGCATCGGCGCGGAGATCGGCGACTTCGACGTCGCGCGCTTCGCCACCCGGCGCCAGCAGCGCACCCTGAACCGGGGCGACGCGCTGGCCCTCGCGGCGGCGCGGCTCGCCCTCGCCGACGCCGGCGTGGACACGTCGGACGGTGAACTGGGCGGCACGACCGGCCTGTTCCTCGGCAGCAACAAGGAGATCGGGCGGCTCGAAGATCTCATCGGCGCGCTCGGGTCCGTACGCAAGGAGGACGGCACCGGGGACATGCGCAAGCTCGGCGAGCACGGGGGCAGCGTCATGGCGCCCCTGTTCTTCGTCGAGGGCCTGCAGCCGGGCGCCGTCTTCCATGTCTCGCAGACCTTCGGCATCCGCGGCCCCAACGCCTTCTTCGCCGGTACGGCCGACTCGGGCGCCGTCGCCATCGGAGCGGCGATGCGCGCGATCCGGCGCGGCGACGCCCAGATGGCCGTCGCGGGCGGCTACGAGGACGCCACCAGCTGGTGGCAGATGTCGAAGCTGGACCGGGTCGGCGTCCTGACCACCCGCAACGACCTCGGCGACACGGCGTTCCGTCCCTACGACCGCAGCCGCAGCGGTGCGGTGCTCGGCGAGGGCGCGGCGCTCCTGGTCCTGGAGGAGAAGGAGTCCGCGCTGCGCCGCGGCGCCCGCATCTACGCCGAGGTGAGCGGCTTCGGCTCCGGTCACGAGGCCGGCACCCCGCCGACCCCGCACCCCGAGGGCCGCGGCCTGGCCCGCGCGGTGCGGCGCGCCCTCGACGACGCCCGCATCGACCCGTCCGAGCTCGGCTATGTGGCATCGCACGGCTCGGCCACCCGCAGCGGGGACGTCAGCGAGACCGCCGCGCTGCACACCGCTCTGGGCGAGGCGGCGCGTTCCGTACCGATCAGCACCGTGAAGCCCCAGACAGGCCATCTGATCGGCGGTGCGGGGGCGTTGAACGCCACCGTCGCCGCCCTGTCCCTGCACCATGGCGCCGTCCCCGCGACGGTGAACCTCACCGACCTCGACCCCGCGTGCGACCTGGACTTCGTCCATGGCAGCGCCCGCGACCTGGCACCCGCCCACGCGCTGGCGCTCGCCCGTGGCCTGGAGGGCCAGGCCGTGGCGCTCGCCTTCACCCAGCCCGGCCGGTGAGCCGGTGATCCCCGGGCCCGACCCCCGCACTGCCCCAGCACCTCGGAAAGGACAGATACATGAATGACGTTCCTGAAGACGTCGTTCCCGTGATGGTCGTCGGTGTAGGTGCCATCACGTCGCAGGGCGGCACCGCGCAGGCGCTGTGGGAGGGCGTCCGCGCCGGACATGTCGCGATCGGGCCCGTGCGCGCACTGCCCATGGACGGCTACCAGACCCGGATCGGCGGTGAGGTGACCGACGCCCCCGAACCCGCCCACCGCTACGGATCCGCAAGCCCCGACGGCAAGGACCGCGAGCCGTCGATCGACTTCGCCCTCGTCGCGGCCGCCGAGGCGATGGCCGCGTCCGGCCTCGTGGTCGGCCGGGACGTCCCCGCCGAGCGCTGGGGCGTCGCGTACGGCACCTGCAACGGCGGCTGGCGCAGCGCCGAACTGATCCTGCGCGACGAGGAGTCGGGGCAGACTCCCGACTGGCAGCGCTACACCCTCGTGCCGCCGCAGGCCGCGGCGGAGACGCTGAGCGCGGCGCACGGCCTGCGCGGCCCGGTGCTCTCGGTGAACACCGCCTGCGCGTCCAGCGCGCACGCCATCGGCCACGCCCTGGAGATCCTGCGGTCCGGGCGTGCGGACGCGATGCTGGTGGGCGGCAGCGACGCGTTCACCGAGACCGCGTTCGCCGGCTTCAGCAGCCTGGAGTCGCTGTCGCCGGAACCGGCGGCGCCCTACTCCAAGGACCGCTCCGGGCTCTCGCTCGGCGAGGGCAGCGGAATGTTCGTCCTGGTGACCGACGAGGTGGCGCGCCGCGCCGGCGTCCCGGTCATCGCCGAGGTGCTCGGCTACGGACTCTCGGCGGACGGCTACCACGTGACGGCTCCGCACCCCGAGGGCGCGGGCGCCGCCCGTGCCATCCGGCAGGCGCTGGCCACATCCGCCCTGGCGCCGGACGACGTGCGGTACATCAACGGGCACGGCACCGGCACCCCGAAGAACGACTCGGCCGAGAGCAATGCGGTCCGCGCCGCGCTGGGCGAGGCCGCCGAGAAGACCGCGCTGAGCAGCACGAAGTCGATGGTCGGCCATCTGCTCGGCGCCGCGGGCGCGGTGGAGGGCATCGTCACGATCATGGCGCTGCGGGACCAGATCGCCCCGCCCACCGCATCGTTCGGCGAGGTCGACCCGCAGTGCGGGCTCGACGCCGTGCCGGACAGCGGACGGGTGATGGCCCTGGACGCGGCGCTTTCCAACAACTTCGCCTTCGCCGGCGCCAATGCCTCGGTCGCCTTCCGGCGTCCGGGCGCCACGGCGGGCACTCCGGTGCTTCCGCCCGCCGACGACGTGGTGGTCACCGGCTTCAGCGCCCTCTCGGCGGCGGGCGAAGGGGTCGATGCCCTCTGGGAGGCGTTCCGTGCGGGTGACCGGCCGGGCGCCGTCGAGGACGGACTGCGGGTGGCGCGCGCCGAGTTCGACCGGTCGGCGGCCGGTACGCCCAAGCAGCGGCGCCGGATGGACCGGCTCTCGCAGCTGGCCGTGGGCGGCCGGCGGGGGGGGGGCGGGGGGGCGGGGGGGTGCGGGCCGGGGGGGGGCGACCCGCCGGGGGTGGTGGGGGGCGCCCGCGGGGGGGCCGGGGGGGGGC
>NZ_JBHYIG010000123.1:0-11793 GCF_042740015.1 Streptomyces sp. NPDC059037 | reverse complement strand
CTCTCGCAGCGCTCTCGCAGCTGGCCGTCGCCGGCTGCCGGGCGGCGGGTTGTGCGGGGCCAGTTGGAGCTCGACGCGACGGGTGTGGTCCTCGGCACCGGCGTGGGCCCGGTGGCGAGCAACGAGGACTTCACCGTCCCGGTGCTCACCGAAGGCCCCAAGGTCGCCAACCCCGGGATCTTCCCCAACACGGTGTACAACAGCGCGGCCGGGCAGGTGGCGATGGCCCTGGGCACCAGGGGGCCGACCTCCACGCTGACCTCGGCGCACGCCGCGGGCGCCGCTGCGCTCGGCGTCGCGTTCGACCTGCTGCGCAGTGGCCGCGCCGAGCGGATCGTGGTTCCGGCGGTGGAGGTGCTCTCGCCGCGCACGCTGGACGCCTACCGCCGCATCCCGCTGTTCGGCCCGGCTGCGGGGCGCCGCTACACCCTCGCGGAGGGCGGCTTCGCGCTCGTCCTGGAGCGGGGCCGGTCGGCGCGCGAGCGCGGTGCCCGGATCCACGCGACCCTCTCCGGTCACGCCACCACGTCCGACGGCCTCGGCATCGGCCGCTGGGACCCGTCCGGCGACGGGGTGGAGCGGGCCATGCGCGGCGCGCTGGAGTCCGCCGGTGTCGACGCCGCCGCGCTGTCCGCGGTGTGGGCCAACGCCGCGGGACTCGGCTCGGCCGACCGGGCCGAACTCCGGGCCATCGACCGGGTGTCGGAGGGCTCGGAGCTCCGGGTCGAGACGCCGAAGCGGCAGCTGGGCGAGCCCGTGGGAGCGGGCGCCCAGCTGTCGGCGGTGCTCGCCCTGAGCGGGTGGCGCGACGCCCCGTCCTGCGGGCCCGTGCTGATCAACAGCTCCTCCCTCGGAGGCACGCACACCTCCCTCGTCCTCACTCCCGCCCCGACCGCTTCCGCCCCGACCCTGGATTCGGAGTCCGCACGATGAGCGACACCCACCTCGTCAAGATCCTCTCCACCGGGGCACATCTGCCCGGTGATCCGCTGGACAACGCCGCCCTGGAGAAGCTGGGCGGGCCGCTGCCCGACGACGTACTGGCGGGCATCCAGGTCAAGACCCGGCACTGGATGGTCGATCCGGCCACCGGCGAGCATCTGACCACCACGAGCCGGATGGCGGAGAGCGCCGCCCGGCAGGCCCTGGACCGGGCAGGCCTTGAGCCCGGCGACGTCGATCTGCTCGTCGTCTCGACGGCGAGCCCGGAGCATCTGCTGCCGAACGTGGCGACCACGGTGCAGCACTACCTGGGGCTCGAACGCTGCGCGGCCATCGAGGTACGGGCGGGCTGCGCGGGGGCGGTGCAGGCCCTGGACATCGCCCGCAGGCAGCTCGCCGACGGCACCGCTCGCACGGCCCTGGTGATCGGCAGCGAGTCGATCTCCCCGCTGCTCGCGCCGATCTACCTGGGCAAGGACCCGCAGAGCGTACGGATGCGCGACCGGCTCACGCTGTACACGTTCGGCGACGGCGCGGGCGCGGTGCTGCTGCGCGCTGAGCCGGCCGGTGAAGCGGTCGGCGCCCAGGGCGAGTTCGCCTTCGTCAACGACTGCATGGGCGGTCTGCGCAAGCCGGGCATGCAGATCATCGGCGGCGGTACGGATGTCGCGCAGGCCGAACAGCAGCGCCGCAAGCGGCTGTTGGAGATGAAGATCGACGTGCCCGGCACCTCGACCTTCGGCCCGAAGGTCTTCGTCACGGCCATCCACGACCTGCTGCGGCGCTCCGGCTGGTCGCTCGACGAGGTGGACGCGCTCGTCCTGCCGGAGGGCAACGCGGAGTACTTCTCCAGCGAGTTCGAGGAGGCGGGACTCTCGGCCGCGGACTACGAGACGCTGCAGGGCCGGATCGTGGAGAACCTCACCGAGGTGGGCGCGACCGGTTCCGCGGCCGTGCCGCTCTCGCTCGACGCGGGCTGGGTGTCGGGCCGGATTCAGCCCGGACAGCGCCTGTTCCTGCTCGGCATCGAGGCGAGCCGCTACGTCTACACCGGGCTCTCGGTGACCTGGCACGCACAAGCTCCGCGGGCGGCCTGACGTTGCCCGCGGTCACCGGGGAGCGTCCCCCGCGCCCCGTCGTCTCAGACGTGGGGGACGCTCCTGGCCACGAAGCTGTCCACCAGGGCGGCGAGGCGTTCGTCCGCGAGGCCGGGCCGCAGCCGCTCGCCCCAGGTGAGGCTGGCAAGGCCGTGGCAGGCGCACCACAGGACCTCGGTCTGCAGCTCGGCGTCCCCGTCCCCCACCAGGGGCCGGACCGCCGACATGATCTCCGCGAAGGCGTCGATCATCTCCTGCGGAGTCTCTTCCTGGGCGAACTCGAGGCCTACGGAGAGCGTGAACATCGCCTGGTAGAGCATCGGGTTGGCGGCCGCGAAGTCCAGATAGGCGCGGGCCGCGCGGCGCAGGGCCTCCTCGGGGCCCTCGCCCGCGAGACGGGCCTCGCGCAGTCCGGCGGCGAGTTCACCGAAGCCGTCGAGGGCCACCGCGTGAACGATCGCGTCCTTGTTCTTGAAGTGCTGGTAGAGGACCGGCTGGCTGTACTCGATGTGATCGGCGAGACGCCGGGTGGTCACCGCGTCCCACCCCTCGGCCTCGGCGAGTTCCCGGGCCGTGGTCAGGATCAGCCGCCGGCGTTCCGCCTGTTCACGCAGTCGACGCTCTCTGGGAGTCATGCGATCGACGTTAGCATATATAGCGTCGAAAGATTTGTTATCAGTGCTAGAATCAACTACACACCAGACGCTCTGGAGGCGCAGCAATGGAACAGCGGACACTCGGCAAGGCCGGCCTGCGGGTCCCCGCCCAAGGCCTCGGCTGCATGGGCATGACCTTCGGATACGGCACGTCGGACGAGGCGGAGGCGGTCAGGACCGTCCACCGGGCGCTCGACCTTGGCGTGAACCTCCTCGACACCGCGGACATGTACGGCCCGCACACCAACGAGGAGCTGCTCGGCCGCGCCCTGGAGGGACGCCGCGACGAGGTGGTGCTCTCCTCCAAGGTCGGCAACGAGATCGACGTACTCGGCCAGTTGACCGGCAGGCTCAACGGCCGCCCGGAGTACATCCGCAAGGCGGTCGACGCCAGCCTCAGCCGGCTGCGCACCGACCGGCTCGACCTCTACTACCTGCACCGGGTCGACCCCGAAGTGCCGGTCGAGGAGAGCTTCGGGGCACTCGGCGAGCTGGTCGAGGCGGGCAAGGTACGCCACTTGGGGATCTCCGAGGCCTCCGCCGAGACCATCCGCCGGGCGCACGCGGTCCACCCGCTGACCGCCGTCCAGACCGAGTACTCGCTCTTCACCCGCGACGTCGAGGTCAACGGCGTCCTCGCCACCTGCCGGGAGCTCGGCATCGGCTTCGTCTCCTACAGCCCGCTCGGCCGCGGCTTCCTGACCGGCGCGATCCGCAGCGCCGGCGACCTGCCCTCCGGGCCCGACTTCCGGCGGATCGCCCCGCGGTTCGAGGAGGACAACCTGCGCGCGAATCTGACCGTGGTGGACAAGCTCGCCGAGGTGGCGGCCGACGAGCAGGTCTCGGTCACCCGCCTCGCCCTTGCCTGGGTGCTCCACCAGGGCCGGGACATCGTCCCCATCCCCGGCACCCGGCGCGTGAAGAACCTCCAGGAGAACGTCGCCGCGGCGTCCATCCGGCTGTCCGACGACGCCCTGAAGCGGATCGACGCCATCGCCCCGTACGGCATCACGGCCGGCGAACGCTACCCGGCGCCCGCCATGGCACAGCTCAACGGCTGACAACCCCACCGGACTTCGGACTTCGGATCTCGGACCTCTAGGAGCGGAACGTGTCCTCACCCCATATACGCCGGGTCCTCATCGCCGGCGGCGGCATCGGCGGCATCGCCGCCGCCGTGGCCCTGCAGCAGCAGGGCATCGAATCGCTGGTCTTCGAGCGGGCGCCCCAACTGCGGGACGGCGGCGCCGGACTGCACCTGTGGACCAACGGCATGCTCGCCCTCGACCACATGGGCCTCGCCGACCGGGTGCGCGAGATCGCACCGGCCCAGGAGACCTGCCACTTCGCCACCTCCAGCGGGCGGCTGATCGGCGACTGGCCCGTCGGTCAGTTCACCACCCGCTACGGCCAGCCCACCGTGGCCATCGGACGGTCCGATCTGCACGCCGTCCTGCGCGACAGCCTCGACACCCCCGTCAGGACCGGCGCCGAGGTCAGCGGCTACACCGAGCACGAGGCCGGGGTCACCGTCAGGTTCACCGACGGGACCGAGGAGACCGGCGATCTGCTGATCGGCGCCGACGGCGTGCACTCCGCCGTCCGGCGCGGACTGCTCGGCCCCCAACCGCCCGACTACACCGGCTACATCGCCTGGCGCGGCCACGGCCGCGTCGACCCCGCCGTCGTCGCTCCTGGCACCTTCCGGGCGCTGTTCGGTCCCGGCACCCGCTTCACGTACTACGACATCGCCCCCGGCGTCGTGCACTGGATGAGCGTCGCCAACGGGCCCGCGGGCGGCCGCGATCAGGGCACCCCCGAGCAGACGCTCGCCATGCTCCGCGACCGGCACCGCGGCTGGACGGGCCCCGTCGACGAGGTGCTCGCCGCCACCGACCCCGCATCGGTGATCCGCAGCGACGTGGTGGACCGCAGCCCCGACCCCGTGTGGGGCCGCGGCCGGGTCACGCTGCTCGGCGACGCCGCGCACGCCATCAGCTTCAACATCGGGCAGGGCGCCTGCCAGGCCATCGAGGACGCCCTCGTCCTCGCACAGCGGCTCGCCGCGGTGGACTCCGCCTCCGCCGGTGAACTCCAGGCCGCGCTGCGGGCGTACGAGAGCGAGCGGCAGGAGCGTACGGCGCCGATGCAGAAGCTCGCCCGGCGCATCGGACGCATGGGCGCCATGGAGAACCGGATGGGCGTCTGGGCCCGCGACCGGCTCCTTCGGTACGCCTGGCCGCAGGCCTTCCGCGCGGCCGAACGGGACCACGTCGCGTACGGGACCCGGTGGGCCGCGTCGGTCAGCGCCTGACCGGATTCAGCAGAACGGAACGTCCGAAGAGCACCAGAACCCCAGAACGACACCGGAGCACCACGAGAGGAGCGGGACCATCGTGCCCACCCAACTGACCGCGCCCGCACAACCGTCCGCAGAGCCGGAGACCCTCCCGTCCGTCGCCCACAACAGGGCCGTCATCCGGCGGGTCTTCGAGGAGTTCGTCAACCGGGGCGACTTCTCCGTCGTGGACGAGGTCTACCGCGAGGACATGATCGACCACGAGCCGATGCCCGGCGCTCCCGAGGGCCGGATCGGCGTGAAGTACACCATCGCCGGACTCCGCGAGGCCTTCCCCGACCTCAAGGTCACCATCGAGGACATGAGCGCCGAGGGCGACTTCGTCGTCATCCACAACACCTGGCGCGGCACGCATCTGGGGACGCTGCTCGGCCTGGAGGCGACCGGCCGCGCCATCGAGTCACGGGGCATCGTGATCTGGCGCTTCCAGGACGGTCTGATCGCCGAGCGCTGGGCGCACGGAGTGGCCTCCAACATGCTCGCCGAACTGGGCATGAAGATGCCCGGCGCCCGCAAGAAGGCGCGTCAGCGGCAGGGCGCGGAGCCGGTCGTGCGCACCGTACCGATCAGGAACGGCAAGCCGTGGGCCTGGCACCGGCTGACGGCGGAGCTCCAGGGGCCGCGGCTGCGGGAGTACGAGGCATCGCGGCGCCGGCTCGGCATCACCCACGAGACGCTGCGCCTTGACCCGCGCCCCGACCGGGACCACGTCATCGTCACGTTCGAGACGGCCGACGCGGACCGCACCGCCAAGCGCTGGGCATCCTCGGAGGATCCCTTCGACCTGTGGCTGCGCGACCAGGTGCTCGACATCCACGGCGAGGACCCGTGGGCGGCACCGGGCTCGGCACCGGGCTCATCCCCCGGGCTGACCTGGACGGCTCCGCCGCCGGCCGCGCCGAGGACGTGACCTGAGCGCCGTAGCCGGCCCCTACTGGGACCCCTGAGTGCCACCGGTCGGTGAACACCGCTCCGGGAGCCTTGAGTTGAGGTCAGCGGGCGGTGGATCGGACCGTCGCGCGACGGTCCGGCCGGGGTGGGCCGCTGCCGTGTCGGTGGGGCCGGATACCGTGCGCGGCATGAAGATCGAATCCCTTCTCGACGACCTCCGTACGCTGCGCGGCCGCGGCGCCTTGGGCACCGTGGACGCGCGGGAGGACCTCGGCGATCCGGGTGCCTTCGGCGGTCTCCGTGCCCT
This sequence comes from Streptomyces sp. NPDC059037, assembly GCF_042740015.1. NCBI lineage: Bacteria > Bacillati > Actinomycetota > Actinomycetes > Kitasatosporales > Streptomycetaceae > Streptomyces > Streptomyces sp. NPDC059037. The sequence goes on along the minus strand of NZ_JBHYIG010000123.1, from coordinate 5,541 downwards.
TGGTGGTCTCCATGACCTCGGGGATTCGACCGGCGCCGACGGTGACGAGCGGGCCCGGGCCGAGGCCGTCCTCGCGCTCCTCACGGAGCGGGCCGACGACGTGGTGCCCGCGCTGCTGGCCGGCGTCGCCGACGCCAAGTCGACTGCCGCGCTCCAGCCCGTCATACGGATCCTGGCCCTGATCGGGCCGCCCGCCTTCGACGCCGTGCTCGCGGCCTGGCGGCGCGGCGACGTGAAGGACTGGGCGGCGGGCCGGCTGCTCGGGTCGTTCGACGAGCGGTGCGCCGACCGGTACGCGGAGCTGGCCACCGATTCCGCCCGCGGCGCGTCGGGCGACGGGTTCGCGGGGCTCGTCCGGCTGCGGACGGACTCCCATGCCGGGCTGCGCGCCCTGGTGGAGTGCTACGCGGGCCGCCGACCCGCCCCGTACAAGGCCGACGACTACGCCCTCCTGACGCACGAGGCGTACCGCACCCGGCTGCGCGCGCTGCGCCGGGACCCGGCCGCATCGCCGCGGACCCGGCGGGGCGCGCTGGCCGCGCTCGTCGCGGGCGGCGGCGCCGACGGGCTCGACGCCCGTGACCGTGCGGCGATCGAGCGCCTGATCCGGGTGAAGATGGCGGGCGAGACGCCGAGCGCACCCTCGCCCCAGCTCTCCGGCTGGTGGCTGGCCGTGCCGGGGGCCTCCTACGAAGGGCTCTTCGACGCCCTGGACCTGCACCACCGGCGACCCATCACGAGCACAACGGGCGTCGAGGCGGCGGGCCAGGAGATCCAAGTGCCCGTCCCCGGCGGTGACGGCGCCGTCCAGACCGTGGGCCGCGTCTTCGTCACCCCGGAACTGGACGGCTGGCGCCTCGTCTTCGGCCCCTACGACCTCCTCATCGGAGACGGCTGGGACGACATGGTCGAGACCGTCGAGCGCGTCAGCCTGCACTGCGCCCAGGCACAGCTCTTCTTCGTCGACGACGCGGGCGGCTCCGACGTGTGGTTCGTCGCCGAGGAGGGCTGCGTGATCCGACAGTACGCGGCCGAGAGCGACCCCGAATGGGAGGGCGACCCGCTCCCCTGGGAGACCCTCGCGGTCGACGACTCCGACTCCGACCCGGAGTACGACGATGCCCCGCCCAACGCGGGAACCGCCGGCGCGCGCACCGCCTGCGGCCACCTCTCCGTCGACCCGGACATGGTCGGCTCAGGCACCAAAACCCGGGGCCACGGCTGGCTCGCCCTCACATCCCCGCACGCCGGCCACGGCGCCTTCCCCGGCATCCTCCCCCTCTGAGTAGCGCCGCACCGCCCTCCGGGCAAGCCGTGTTCGAGCATCATTCGAGTCCCTTTCGGCACGATGCAGAAGTCATCGCCCATAGAGAGGGCCTCACAGATGCAGCGGCGGACTCCCACGGAGGAACTACTCGACCTCGCGGCGGACGTGCTCGCCGACGACCGCCATGCGATTAGGACCGCGGCCAAGGGCGCGCCGTTCATCTCGCTGGGCGGCGGTCTGCCCGAGGCGGTGCGGCTGCTCGCGACGGCCGACGACCAGTTCGGCATGCTGGTGGACCTGGCGGGGCTGCTCGGGCCCGCACCCCTGGAGGAAGTGCTCTCCCTGGCGGTGCCGGCGCCCGCGCCCGCCCGGCGCGGCGGTCCCGGACGCTCCGTGCGCGAGCCGCTGCCCGAGCAGGGCGCGCTCCTCGCCACCGAGGAGTTCACGGGCAGCGGGACCGTGCACCAGATGTCCAGCGCGGAGCTGACGGGGCCGCTCGACCGGTCGGCGCTGCGCACCGCGCTGCGGGCGCTCGTCGCCCGGCACGAGGGGCTGCGCACGGTCTTCTCGTGGTCCCCCAAGGGGCCGGTGCGCCGCGTTCCGGTGCACGGCGAGGCGCAGTTGGTGGTGCGGGACGAGGACGTCCCCGCGCCGGGCCACGACGCGGTCGAGTCCGTGCACGCCGCGATGCGTGCGACCGCAGGACTGCCCGGCGGCCACGCGGACCGGCCGCCCGCCGTGTTCACGCTCACCCGGTACTCCGACGAGCACCACGTCCTGACCTTCGTGCACCATCTGGCGGTCGCGGACACCTGGTCGGTCGGTCTGATCTGGCGGGAGCTGTTCGAGGACTACGAACGGGCGGCGGCCGGGAAGCCGGTCCCGCAGAGCCCCGCGCCGAGCCCGGACGCCGCGCTGGAACGCGCCGGCGAACTGGCCGCGTCCGGCGTCGTGCACTCCCTGACGTCCCGCCGCATCGCCCAGCTCGCGGACTTCCCGACCACGGTCGAGCTGCCGGGGACCGACGGCAGGCCCGCGACCTTCGACTTCGTGGGCGACCAACTCCTGTTCCCCGTGCCGCCGGAGGTCCGCGAACGCTGCGACCTCGTCGTACGCCGGGCGGGCGTCAGCCGCACCGCGGTGCTGCTCGGCGCGTGGGCCCTGACCGTCGGCCGCCTCGCGGGAACCGACCGGGTCCTGATCGGCACCCGGATCCCCCGGCGCCCGACGAGCGGCCTGATGCGCACGGTGGCTCCCTGCACTCCCACCGTGCCCGTGCGCTGTGAACTCCAGGGCACGGTCGACTACTTCCTGCGGGGCATCGCCTGCGCGTTCAGCGAGGGGATCGAGTTCGCCGACGTACCGCTGAAGTCGCTCTCGCGGGGCCTGGGCGTGACACCCGACCGCAGCCGCACGCCCCTGGTGCAGATCGGCTTCTCCTCGCAGGAGGATCTGCTGCCCGCCCTGACGGGCGTCGCCGGGCTCGGGGTCCGGTTGAGTTCGGGACACTTCGGCGGCGCGTCGGCCGATGCCGAACTGACCGTGGCGCGCTGGGGAGACGATCCACTGCTCGCCCTCTCGTACGCCACGTCCGTGCTCGGCGGGGACGACGCCGCCGCGCTGGCAGAGGCCGTCTCCGGAACACTGCGGGAACTGGTGACCCAGCCGGAGGACGCCCCACTGGACCAGGTGGCCGTGACCAAAGCAGTGCAGTACACCGGCTGACCACCGACCCCCAAGACCGACGCCCGCTCCGGCCTTCCCCCGACGGAGCGGGCGTCGACATGTCCGCCAGGTCATACGCCGCGCCCCGAAGGGGCGCGGGGCTGTGACATGTGCGGCTCCGCCGCGAAGGGGGTCCCCCCTGTTCGAGCGAAGCCGAGAACTTGGGGGAGCGACCAGCCACAACACAGTCGCAGACGAGCGACGGCACCCTCGCGCCACTTCCCGCGGAGCGCTTAGGCGCTGCGCGCGGGCGAGTTCGGAGATCTCACGACTCAGCAGACACGCGGCGGGCAGCACGCGGCTGACGGAGCGACGTCGACATGCCCTGCCCGTGACGGAGCGGGCGTCGACATGCCTGCCAGGTCATGCCCGCGCCCCGAAGGGGCGCGGGGCTGTGACATGTGCGGCTCCGCCGCGTGGGCGCGACCAGCCACGACAAAGCCGCAGACGAGCGCGCGGCTCGGTGGCGCCCCCGTCAGCCGCGGCCAGCGCCCGCCAACGCTTCGAGCCGCGGCACCAGACTCTGCGCGCGGGCCAGTTGAGAAATCTCCCGGCTGAGGCGGGACGCCGCCGGCAATGCGCGGCCGCCGTGCACCAGTTCCGCGATGTGGAAGCGCAGCCGCAGACCGCTGGTCTGCCGGTCCGGCTCGGCGGCGTACAGGCAGCGGCCGACGCCCGCCGCTTCAAGGAGCGCACCGGACCGACGCTCCTCGGGGTAGCCCGAGTTGAGGGCCAGCTGCGGGACTCCGTGCAGGGCCGCCGCGTACACCGCGCCCGCGTCTCCCTGGTGCACGACGGCCGCGCAGCCCGGCAGCAGCCGGGACCAGGGCTGGTCGTGGCCGTAGCGGATCAGGACGTCCAGATCGAGGGCGCTTGCCCCCTCCACCGACCGGTGGAAGAGGTCCGACTGACGCCCGCCGTAGCCGCCGGGTTCCGGGCTGCCGCCGACGATCAGGACGCGGGGGCGGGAGGACCGGGCGGCCGGCCAGAGCGGGTCGTCGCCTGCGGGTTCGTACGCCTCGCAGCACACGGACCAGGCGCCCGGCACGCCGTCGGCGCGCAGCGCGGGCGGACAGGGGTCCACCCACACGTCGGGGGCGGGGGCCGTCCGGGCCGGCGGATGGGCGGGCCGGTAGGGGAGGTAGCAGACCACCGGAACGCCGGACATGGCCCCGGCGTCCATGCCGCCGAGGCCTGTCGGTTCGCCGACCAGGAGGTCGGGCCGCCAGAGCGTGGCCGTCGCGGTGGGGTCTCCCAGTACGGGGACAAGTCCCGCACGGGCCACCGCGTCACAGCTCTGCGCCCGGCACCACACGCGGACCCGATGCCCGCCGCGCACCAGCGCTCGGGCCAGCGGCAGCATGTGCAGCAGACCGGACGGCGAACGGCCTGCTACGAACAGGACACGCACCCCTCCTCCTTCCAGGTTTCCGGGCGACCTCTCCGCCCGGCCTCCTTGCGCTCGTCCCCCGTGCTGCGGCCTACCCTGCGAACAGGTCGAGCACCCGGCCGGTGTCGCCGTCCGTCTGCAGGCTGGGGTCCCCCGAGAGCACCGCGCTCTGCAGCCGCTTGAGCCGGTCCGACGGTTCGATGCCCAACTCCGAGACCAGATTGGTGCGCAGGGTCTGGTAGACGTCAAGGGCGGAGGACGGACGTCCGGCGCGGTAGAAGGCCACCATCGACTGGGCGTGCAGCCCTTCGTTCAGGGGCTGTCGTGCGGTGAGCGCGGTCAGCTCGGTCAGCAGCTCGGTGTGCCGGCCCAGACGGAGCTCGACGTCGATCCGCCGCTCAAGGAGGCCCAGGCGGCTCTCCTCCAGCCGCATCATCTCGATGGAGAGAAGAGGACCGGTGCGTACGTCCACCAGTGCGGGCCCCCGCCACAGGGCGAGCGCCTGGCCGAACTTCCGGGACGCCACCAGGTCGTCGCGCCGCTCCGCGGCCTGCTGACCCTCCGCCATCAGCAGGTCGTACTGGTGCAGATCGATGCTGCCCGGCTCGGCCTGGAGCAGATAGCCGCCGTGCCGGGTGAGCAGCATGTCCTTCGAACCGCCGGGGGACGAACCCGCGAGCGCGGTCTCCATGCAGCGCCTGAGCTGCAGGATGTAGGTCTGCAGGGTGGTGAGCGCACTGCGCGGTGGCTCCGCTGTCCAGATCTCCTCCATGAGCGCGGAGACCGGCAGGACCTGATTGCTGTAAAGAGCCAGCAGCGCGAGGATCTGCCGCGGCTTGCTGGCGGTCGGGAGCATCGAGACACCGTTCAGCTCCGCCTCGAACGACCCCAGGACACGAATCTCCATTCGAACCCTCCAGTCTTTCTGTAGGTATCGGAGCGTCTCACTCGAGTCCCGGCTTGAAACAGTGCTCAAGTACCGGACCGGATGTGGGTTCTTATGGGGCCTGACCATGACGAATTCACACCCGCCGACACGCACGACGGGGGGGGGGGGGGGGGGCGGCGGGGGGGGGGGACCCCGCCCACGCGGGGGGGGGGGGTAAAAAAAAAAAAACCCCACCAAAAACAAACATGTGTGGATGGGGAGTTGTTGTGT
>NZ_JBHYIG010000122.1:0-26919 GCF_042740015.1 Streptomyces sp. NPDC059037 | reverse complement strand
CGCCCAGATGCACAACCTCGCCCTCGCGTCATGACCAGAGAACCGCGTTCACGGGCCCTGACCTGCCCGAACACGGCCTTGTGCAACGCGCTTTAAGGGTTGTCCCGTAACGACTGGTCACGGGTGAGATGATCTTGGTGTGGCTGGTGTGATCACGGCGTCTGAGCCGTCCTGGATAGCCCCGTTCACCGGGCTGAGCCCGCGCTGCTTCGGCAAGTTGGTGAACGTGGTGCGCCGCGAGGTCGCGGACGAAGCTCGGCGGGGACGGCCCTGGAGTCTCCCACTGGAGGACCGTGTACTTCTGGTCGCGGCGTACTGGCGCACGAACTTGACGATGCGCCAGCTCGCCCCGCTCTTCGGCGTCTCCAAGTCCGCCGCCGACCGGATCATCGACCATCTCGCCCCGAAGCTCGCCCTTCAGCCGCGCCAGAGGTTCCGCAAAGACACGGTGCTCATCGTGGATGGGACGCTCGTGCCCACTCGCGACCATTCGGTGGCCGAGCAGTCGAAGAACTACCGGTACTCGACCAACCACCAGGTCGTCATCGACGCCGACACCCGTCTCGTCGTTGTGGTCGGCCGGCCCCTGCCCGGCAACCGCAACGATTGCAAGGCGTGGGCGGAATCCGGCGCCAGGGACGCCGTCGGGAACACCATGACGATCGCCGACGGCGGCTATCCGGGCACCGGACTGGTCATGCCACACCGACGTGACAAGGGGCAGGCCGAACTCCCGGACTGGAAGCAGGAACACAACCGGTCCCACAAGCAAGTCCGGGCCCGCGTCGAGCACGCCTTCGCCCGCATGAAGGGCTGGAAGATCCTGCGGGACTGCCGCCTCAAAGGCGACGGCGTACACCATGCGACGTGCGGCATCGCCCGCATGCACAACCTCGCGATCGCGGGTTGAGCGAACCGCACCAACCACGGGCATCCCCCAACTCCATCCGACTGAAGATCATTTACGGGACAACCCTTAGGCGTCGCTTGCCTCTACGGCTTACCGAATCGACGCCGGAGCTGCGCCGGATCCACGCCGTTCCAGTACTGATCGAGAACTCCTGCTAGGTCATCGTCAGTAAGGCCCTCCGTTGGGAGTCCCACCGCTTCCCTAGTCTGTTCGGCCGCAACCAGGAAGTCCGCCAAAGTCCCAGGAGGAAGGGCGCCGAGTGGGAAGTCTTGTGGGCGAGGATCAGGCCAAGCGCGTTGAACGAGGGGGGAAGATTCCAATTGCGGAGCAAATATGTCGGCGACTCCCGCAGCCTCGGCCGTCGGCGGCACGAATGTCATGATCAACACCACTGTAGCCACCGCCAAGTAGGCGTATCCGGTGTTGTCTGGGGTGGTCTCCATGTCAGGCACCGAATCCCCGGATGACAGCAACCACGACGTGATCCCCATGCCTACATGCGCTATGGGTTCCTCAGAGTGCATCAGCAAGATTCTGCCACCATGAAATGGGCGAGGCGAGCTGGCCATTGCTCGATAATCGGCCCTCGTGAAGGGGTTCTGGTGCGCTGCAAGCGTGAGGGCGTACGCCATCCACGACTTGGACGCCCATGTAGCCAGAGTTTGAAGATTGCCTTCCGTGAGCTGTAGCGTGCCCCCGTCGAAGATGAATTTCGCGAGAATATCCTTCGCCTCGCCCTCCAGGTGACTCATCCAGCCGCAGTTGCAGTCTTCACATACCGACACCGTGACATTCGGTAGCCACTTCGCATACGGGCCCGGGGATACCTCCACCGCCTGGTAGCGGCCGTTCTGATCTTTCCGAAGCGCGGATTGGTTCCGTTGAATGCGCTCCCCATGGGTGTCCGCGAGGAGTTTCCTTGCCCCCTCGGTCTTGTGCAGCCACTGGGCCCACACATGCTCCTTTGTCTTCTTCCCTCGCTCCCCACAGAAGGGGCAATCAACGAACTTGCCCATGTCGATCTCCAATCCAGTGGAGGTATCGGGAAGCGTGCCGTACCGTCCTGTGCCACAGGTGCACTTTCTGAAAATGCTTCAACGGTCCCAGCTCACGCAGACATTTTCTCGCGACGCCAGCCGCTCAGCCAGCCGACCGTGGCCATCGAGGCGCTCGTGTCAACGGCATTGCTCACCCAAGACCGACAAGATCAGTGCTCACCGATCCTGGATTTTCAGCATCTCCCCTGGAAGCGCTGCTCACGAAGTCGCTGTTGAGGCCCTTGCCACGGTCGTCGCCACGTAGATAGGGCCGGTACAGGCGATGTCGGCGTCGCGAGTGCGGTCTGCAGCTCGGTGTGGAAGGTACGTGTGTCCGGCGCGACAGGGATGCATACCTGGGTGCGGATGGCGCCGAGCTTCTCGCGCAGCTCGGCGCCGAACCTGCGTGTGTCCGCAGTGATGTGGACGGCGGCCTTGGCATGCTGCTCGATGCGATCGAGGAACCGCTGGAGCGAGGTCGCGAACCCTGAGGTGTCGGGCGGTACGCGGATGGCGAGGCGATCGACCTCGCGGCCGCCGGGCGAACCGGCCACCCCCCACCTCCTTACAGGGTGCACGGCGGGGCGATGCGGTAACGCTCCGGGAGAGGTTAAGCCAGGGGGTGTCGGGACAGATCCAGCGGGCCGCGGCGTGCGGGCTGCCGACCGGGGCGGGGCAGCGCCTTGGGCGGCGGGATCTGCTTACGGCTGTGGGTCTGGGCGATGACCCACGCGGTGTGGTGAGAGGCGTCGACGGCGTACGCCATCAGGTGGGCGTGCAGGTCCCAGCCACGGTGGGCCGGGGCTCCGCCGAGGCCCGCGGCGAACGCGGAGCCGGTGGGAAGGTGCTCGGCCAGGTCCAGGACACGGCGCGGGGCGAGTCGGCCGCGCCATACGTCGGCCAGGTCGAGGCCGTAGTGGTGTTGCAGATCGGCGCGGAGCTCCGGGCCGTGTCCTTGGTCGATCAGCTGGCCGGGCTGCAGGCTTCCGGCGCCTGGATACCGTTCTGCCAGCGCTCCATCAGGTTGACCAGCAACCCAAGTGGCCAGCCGGTCAGTGCCGGCTCAAGGGTGGCAGCGTCGTCTGCGACTGGGAGAAACAGGCGCCGCATCGCGCCGATGGCTGTGGGGAGGCGGTTGTCCGCGCTCGCCTGGTTGATCTTCGAGGAGCTGCTCGACGGTGGCGTACTCGGCCTCGGCGAGCATGATCATCGAGCGCAGCCTGACCGCGGAGCCGGATTCCAGGGTGAGCGGCAAGGCCTCGTAGGTGGACTCGGCCTTAGCTCGCAGTGCGGCAATCGCCAAAGATTCGGCCATAGGGACTTGTGTCCCCTTCGGCATTTGTCGGAAGGGGATGGAGGTGCTCACTCTGCGGTCGTGACGGGTCTGGACATTCGCCGGTCAACGGCTCGTGGAATTGGGCAGTCTTGGTCTTGGTCCGACACATGGTCTGAGGCCGACCTGTACCGAGGAGAAGCCATGGGGTGGAAGACCGAGCAGTTCGGAATGTCCCACGAGGGCCGGGCGGGAGCGGTATTGGCCAATGGTACCGAGCCTGAGCCCATGCACTTCGACACCGGAAGCAGCGGCAACGTTCACAAGACCAGCGACTGGTGGGTCTACGACGGCACATTGCGCGCGCCACAGGCCACTGACCTGCGTGGCTCGTGCTCCTGCGGCTGGCGCGGTACGGCCCTCTACCCAATCGACTGGTCCCAGGTCAGCCGACGCCACCCTTATGAGTACGACGCCTCGGGCCCGTATACGGACTGGGCCCAGCACATCAGCGAGGTCGAGGAACGCTCGGTACCGCTCCCGGACGAACTGGCTGGCCTGCTGGAGAAGGTGGACGAGCAACTGACGGCGCTCGCAGACCAAGGACCCGTGGCCGCACTCAAAGCCGTCGTCCTGCTGGAACGCATCACGAAGCGGATCGGCCGCGACGCCGCCGCCAACGCCCAGCTCGACGAAGTGCCCTGGGACTCAATCGCGAAGGCCCTCGGCCTGACGGAGAGGGAAGCCCGCTCACGACTGATCAACTACTCCTACCGTCACTGACTCGGGCCAAGCCCTACGGGCAGGATCACAAAGCGGAAACGGGGCCTGTGAATTGTGGTCACCAAGCGTGCGGCTCCGCAACCACGAGCAAACTAACTCGGAGGGAGACCTATGACCCGAGGCGATGTGGCGTCGCTCGCGATCACCGCCTGGACGATGTCGCTGTGGGCTCTGATGATGACCGCGACATCACAGCGGCGCGGCAGAAGGACGCTGCTGGAGCGTGTGGTGTGGAAATGGGCGGGCAAGCGCGCGCAGCGACGCCGAGACGATCTTGACGCAAAGGTCGAGGCGAGTGACCTGGCAACGCTTCCAGAGACGACCGCGGACTACGTTCAGCGTGAGGACGTGCTCTTTCAAGCGTCCTCACGGGCTTCCTCAGTCAAGATCATCAGCACGACGCTGCTGTCTATCAGCACAGGCCTCGTGCTGTGGGGTATCTCGCTGGGGAGCGCTTGGCACTGGTGGCGTGACTTGGTGTCGATGACAGCACTGGTGGGGCCGATCCTGATCACCATCGGTTTCAACCTGTGGACCATGGGCCCAGGGATGCGGCGCTGGACGACAGAGATCGTCACTACTACCGCACGGCGCTCGTATGAGGAGCTGCTGGCGCCCTTCGAAAGGTCTGATCGGGAGCCGCAAGGCGAGGAGCCCTTTCACTCCCCCCACATTCCAGCAGTTCATGCGCTGGAGGACTTCGCCCGCGCCTTGGAGAAATACGCCCTGAAACGGGCACTCCCCGATGGGCGGAGGCCCATGGCCCAAGTCGTGAGGCACTACGCGGCAGCCGCGGCGCACGCGCGCTCACTCCGAGATGGGGTGGAACTGGACCGCGAGGACGGACGCAAGCAGGCTCTAATCGAAGTGGAACGGATGCTGACGGTCTTGGCGGGAACGAACCTTCGAGATCTCGCACCTATCAGCAACGACGAGGAAAGTCTTCTCCGCACTCACCGCGAGCGCACGGTGTGGCGTCGTCAGACACTCGCCCTGGTGATGTTCACTCTCACGCTCGTCGGCATCGTCGCCGCCCTCACTCTGTCTTCGACCCCGATCGGTGCCGGCGTCGCGACGGTTGCCGCCACATTCGTGGTGGCGTCTTGGGGCAAGAACTTCGGGCTCCCTACCGATCAAGCTGGCGGTGGCCCATCCAGTTGAATCGCTTCAAGAGCCGGGACCAGCACCGAGAACGACCGCCTACTCCCCGACCGCGCCGCCAATGGTGCAGGACCCGAGGAACGTCCCGGCGTTGTCCCGCACGTACTCCATCCACCCAATGACCGTGTTGCCCAAGTCACGCACCGCGTCGCACAACACACCGTCCGGCGCCGCGCGCTGCGCGAAAGGGCTCGCGAAGGTCCGCAGCGTGGCCTCGCGGACGGAGCGGACACTGGATGAGGCCTTTGAGAAGGACAACGCCACGGGGCTCGATAACCGCGGGGCCGAGCGCCGAGCTCGTCGAATGCGTGATCGCCTTTCTGGACATCAGGGTGATGGTGTGCCCGTGGTCGTTTGCGGGCCCGGTGTGACCGACCGTAGGGTCCTCGGCCCATGAGCAGGAACTACTCGCCGACCACGATGAAACGGCTGTTTGGGACGGTGGACCGGTGCGCGTACCCGGCCTGCCTCCGACAGGTGGCCCACGTGACCGCGACGGGCGACGTCATCATTCGTGTCCAGGTTGCTCATATACGGACGCACTGGATGTCAGCACCGCCCCATGTCATTACCGCAGAGCGGGGATGACCGTGGCCCCGTACCCGTCGATGACCTCCTCCCGGGCGTCGTGCATGTCGTACACCGCGAACTGGTCGACGCCCAGATCCTTCAAGTGCCGCAGTTTCGCGATGTGTTGCTCGGCCGTGCCGATCACGCAGAAGCGGTCCACGATGTCGTCCGGGACGAAGGCCGTGTCGGGGTTGTCGGTGCGGCCGTGGTGGGAGTAGTCGTAGCCCTCGCGGGCCTTGATGTACTCGGTGAGGGCCTCGGGGACCAGGTCCGAGTGCTCCCCGTACATGGACACCAGATCGGCGACATGATTGCCGACCATCCCGCCGAACCAGCGGCACTGCTCGCGGGCGTGGGCCAGGGCCTCCGGGGAGTCGTCCGCCGTCAGGTACGCAGGCGCCGCCACGCAGATCGTCACGTCAGATGGGTCACGGCCCGCCGCCGATGCCGCATCGCGCACCGCCTTCACCATGAACTCCGTCAGGTACGGGTCGGCGAGCTGGAGGATGAATCCGTCGGCCTCCTCGCCCGCCATCTTGAGGGCCTTGGGGCCGTACGCGGCCATCCACACCGGGAGCCTGGCATCCGGCTTGATCCAGGGGAAGCGGATCGTGGTACCACCGAGGTCCGCCTCGCCGCCCGAGGCCAGCGAGCGGATCACCTTCATCGCCTCACTGATCCGGGCCAGCGTGTTGGGCTTGCGGCCCGCCACCCGCATCGCGGAGTCGCCGCGGCCGATGCCGCACACCGTGCGGTTGCCGAACATGTCGTTCAAGGTCGCGAAGGTGGACGCCGTCACCTCCCACGTCCGCGTGCCCGGGTTGGTGACCATCGGGCCCACGATCAGGCGCTCGGTGTTCGCCAGGATCTGGCTGTAGATGACGAAGGGTTCCTGCCAGAGCACCGCCGAGTCAAAGGTCCAGCCGTAGCGGAAGCCGTTGCGCTCCGCCCGTTTCATGAGGCTGATGACCTGCGCGGCAGGCGGGTCGGTCTGCAGGACGAGTCCGAAATCCATGGTGCGTCGCCTCTCCAAGCCTTGGTGCTGAGTCCTAGCCGAGGTACTGCGTGGTGCCGCGTGCCACGTACGTCCCGTGTCCCGCGCGGCCGGTGAACTTCCGCTCGTCGATGACGACTTCGCCCCGGGAGAGGACCGTCTCGACCTGGCCGGTGACCTGTTTCCCCTCGTACGCCGAGTAGTCCACGTTCATGTGATGCGTCTGAGCCGACATCACCTGCTCCGCCGCCGGGTCGTAGATCACCACGTCCGCGTCCGCACCCGGCGCGATCGTGCCCTTCTTGCCGTACAGGCCGAACATCCGCGCCGGGCTCGCGCAGGCGATCTCGATCCAGCGGCGCCGGGAGATGTGCCCGTCCACCACGGCCTGGTGGAGGAGGTCCATGCGGTTCTCCACCCCCGGCAGACCGTTCGGGATCTTGGAGAAGTCGCCGCGGCCCAGCTCCTTCTGGCCCACGAAACAGAACGGGCAGTGGTCCGTCGACACCACCTGGAGGTCGTTCGTCCGCAGGCCACGCCACAGCGCCGCCTGGTGATCCTTGGGGCGCAGGGGAGTTGAGCAGACGTACTTCGAACCCTCGAAGTCCGGCTCGGCGAGGTTGTCCGTGGAGAGGAAGAGATACTGCGGGCACGTCTCGCCGAACACCGGAAGTCCCTCATCCCGGGCCCTGGCAATCTCGGCCAACGCCTCCCGCGCCGAGACGTGCACCACGTACACCGGCGCACCCGCCACCTGGGCCAGCTTGATCACCCGATGCGTCGCCTCCGCCTCAAGCAACGCCTTGCGCACCTCACCGTGATACCGCGGATCCGTCTCACCCCGCGCCAGCGCCTGCTGCACCAGCACATCGATCGCGATGCCGTTCTCCGCGTGCATCATGATCAGCCCGCCATTGACAGCGGCCTTCTGCATCGCCCGCAGAATCTGCCCGTCGTCGCTGTAAAAGACCCCCGGGTAGGCAGTGAACAGCTTGAACGAGCTAATCCCTTCCTCGACCAGAAGATCCATCTCCTTCAGCGATCGCTCGTTCACATCGGAGAGGATCATGTGGAAGCCGTAGTCGATCGCGCACTTCCCGTCCGCCTTCGCGTACCAGGCATCCAGGCCCGCGCGCAGCGACTGCCCCACCGACTGCACCGCGAAGTCCACGATCGTCGTCGTACCGCCCCACGCCGCCGCCCGGGTGCCCGTCTCGAACGAGTCGGACGCGAACGTGCCGCCGAACGGCAATTCCATGTGCGTATGAGCGTCAACACCCCCCGGAATCACGTACTTATGGGAAGCATCGATGACGCGATCCGCAGTCCACTCCTGCGTCCCGGTGGAAGCCATGGCCGCGATCCGGCCGTCCTCGATCAACACATCGGCGTGAATCTCCTCGGCAGCCGTGATGACAAGGCCACCGGTGATCAGAGTGCGGGTCATCCTTCGCGCCTCCCTGTGCCGGGCTCCTCGCGGTCCCGGTCTGGTCGTGGAGTTGGAGTCTCTGGGGTGGTGTGCGCCGGCGACGGCATCGGCGCGCCCGCCGCCGGGTCGCCTTGCTCAGCTGGAAGGGGTGCGTCGCCCGCCGTTAGGAAATCCCTGGTCACCTTCGCCAACGTGATTCTTGAAGCTGGTGATGCCCTCCTCCACCAGGAAGTCCATCTGCTTCAGCGACCGCTCGTTCACATCGGAGAGGATCATGTGGAAGCCGTAGTCGATGGCGCACTTCCCGTCGGCCTTCGCGTACCAGGCGTCCAGGCCCGCGCGCAGGGACTGGCCCACGGACTGCACCGCGAAGTCGATGATGGTGGTGGTGCCGCCCCAGGCGGCCGCCCGGGTGCCCGTCTCGAAGGAGTCGGAGGCGAATGTGCCGCCGAACGGCAGCTCCATGTGCGTATGCGCGTCAACTCCCCCCGGAATAACGTACTTTCCGGTCGCGTCGATCACGCGGTCCGCGGTCCACGCTTCGGCGGCGCCCGTGCCGTGCGCGGCGAGCGCGGCGATCCGGCCGTCCTCGATCAGCACATCGGCGTGGGTCTCCTCGGCGGCGGTGATGACGAGACCGCCGCGGATCAGGGTGCGGGTACTCATGGTGGGGCGCTCCCTTTCAGGCTTGGGCGTACGCAGGTACGTACGTACATGCGGGCGTGGCGGGGTGCGTTGACTACACGCCCCTCAGGGCTCGTTCCAGGATCGTCGCCCCCTCCTCCGCCTCCGCGACCGTCAGCGTCATGGGCGGCGCGATGCGCAGCACGCTCGTGTCGTGGCCGCCGCCCTTGCCGATCAGGAGGCCGCCCGCGCGTGCCGCTTCCAGCGCGGCGGCCGCCGCCCGCGGATTCGCCTCGCCCGTGGTGGGATCGACCAGTTCGATGCCGATCATCAGGCCGCGGCCCCGCACTTCGCGTACGACGGGGATCTGGGCGCAGATGGCACGCAGCCGCTCGATGAGGAGGCCGCCGACGCGCCGGGCGTTGCCCTGGAGGTCGTGTTCCAGGAGGTAGGTGAGGTTGGCGTTGCCCGCAGCCATCGTGACCGGGGAGCCACCGAAGGTCGAAATGGAGTTGGAGTCAAGGGAGTTCATGACGTCGGCGCTCGCCACGACACCGCCGATCGACATGCCGTTGCCGATGCCCTTGGCGAAGGTGAGCATGTCCGGCGGGCCGCTCGCGGCGTGCGCCTGCCAGCCCCAGAAGTGGTCGCCGGTGCGGCCCCAGCCGGTCTGCACCTCGTCCGAGATCCACAGGATGCCGTGCTCCCGCAGGACCTCGCGGAACGCCGCGTAGAGCCCGTCCGGAGGTGAGGTGAAGCCGCCGACCCCCTGGATCGGCTCGGCGATCAGCGCCGCCGCTCCCCCGCGCGCCTGCCCGAGCATGTCCCGCAGGTCGGCGACGCAGGCCTCGGTGAACTCGGCGTCGGTCAGCTCGGCGTACGGGCCGCGGCCGCGGACGCCCCCATGGACGTACAGCGTCTGGAGCGGCGAGAGGCTGGTGGGCGACCAGCCGCTGTTGCCGGTGATGCCGACGGCTGTGAACGAGCGGCCGTGGTAGCTGTTGCGCATCGCCAGGATCTGGTTCGAGCGGCGGTGCGCGGTGGCCAGGAGCAGGGCCGTGTCGTTGGCCTCGGTCCCCGAGGTGGTGAAGAAGACGCGGGCGTCCGGGATGCCGGAGAGGCCCGCGACGCGCTCGGCGAGGTCGATCATCGGCCGGTTGAGATAGAGCGTGGACGAGTGGATGATCCGGCCGGCCTGCTCGCTGACCGCCTTGGTGACCTCGGGCAGCGCGTGTGCGGTCATGGTGGTGAGGATGCCGCCGAAGAAGTCGAGGTACTTGCGGCCGTCCGCGTCCCAGACATGGCGGCCCTCGCCATGGGTGATCTCCAGCGGTTCGGCGTAGTAGAGCGCGAGCCACTCGGGCAGGACGGACTTGTGGCGGCTGTACAGATCCCTCACGGCTGGACCAGCCCTTCGTACGCGTCGGGACGGCGGTCGCGGTAGAACGCCCACTGTTGGCGTACTTCCTCGATCAGGCTCAAGTCCAGGTCCCTGACGACGAGTTCCTCGGCCTTGTCGCTCGCGGTCTCGCCCACGAACTGGCCGCGCGGGTCGACGAAGTACGAAGTGCCGTAGAAGTCGTTGTCGCCGTACTCCTCTACGCCCACGCGGTTGATCGCGGCGATGAAGTACTCGTTGGCGACGGCGGCCGCGGGCTGTTCGAGCTGCCAGAGGTAGGCGGAGAGGCCGCGGGATGTGGCGGAGGGGTTGTAGACGATCTGCGCGCCGTTCAGGCCGAGCTGGCGCCAGCCCTCGGGGAAGTGCCGGTCGTAGCAGATGTAGACGCCGACCTTGCCGACCGCGGTGTCGAAGACGGGCCAGCCCGCGTTCCCCGGCTTGAAGTAGTACTTCTCCCAGAATCCCTTGACCTGGGGGATGTGGTGCTTGCGGTACTTGCCGAGGTACGAGCCGTCGGAGTCGATCACGGCGGCGGTGTTGAAGTAGAACCCGGACTGCTCGACCTCGAAGACCGGCACGACGATGACCATGCCGGTCTCGCGGGCCAGCGCCCGCATGCGCGTGACGGTGGGTCCGTCCGGCACCGGCTCGGCCCAGCGGTAGTGCTCGGGCTCCTGGACCTGGCAGAAGTAGGGGGCGTTGAAGACTTCCTGGAAGCCGATGATCTTCGCACCCTGGCGGGCCGCCTCGCGGGCGTGCTCCTCATGCTTGGCGATCATGGATTCGGTGTCGCCGGTCCAGGTCGCCTGGACGAGTGCGGCGCGTACGACGGTGGCCATGAGAGCTGCTCCTTCGCAAGTCCGTGATGGGACGTCAGAGAGCTTCTACGCCCGTAGACTTGATGCGTAGATAGGAGAACGTAAGCCTCGTCGACCTGCTGGGCAAGACCATCGCCGTTAACCGGCGGAGTCGATCATGTTTCGCACCCGAGCGGGCGAGAAGCGATCACCTGGCGATCAGGACACGAGCGTCATCCGGCGGCGTCAGACGACGTCAGACGGCGTCAGGCACTGAATCCGGCCACGCGCAGCGCGTGCACCAGATCCCAGTGGTGCTCGTCCGACACGCCCTGGGCCGCCCCCAGGAGCAGCGGTATGAGGCGGTAGGGATCGGTGTGCGCGCAGCCGGCCGCGTCCTCGGCGGTACGGACGCGGAGATAGGCGTCGAGCAGCGCACGGGCCTCGCGCTCGCGGCCCGCGTCGATCAGCGCGAGCACCGCCTCGGCGATCTCCGGCGCGGGCCGTGCGACGCCCTGCCGCAGCAGCTTGCGGCAGTCGTCGGCGCGGCCCGATCCGGCCAGCGCGTCGGCAAGCGCGACGAGCCGGTCGGGCGGCAGCGACGCGGCCTCCCAGAGCAGCGTGGACCAGTCGGCGCCGAGGCCCGCGCGGTGCAGTTCACCGGCGAACGCCGGGAGGCGGGCCGCGGGCCAGCCCGCCGCTTCGACGAGCACGCCGTGCGCCTCGCCGCTGCGGCCTTCGCGACGGAGCCTGACGAGTGCGGCGACGGCTTCGGCGGTGGCGCGGTCGCCGTCGCGGTCCGGTCCGATGAAGACACTGCCGGTGTCGCTGTCGATGTCACCGGGGGCCGGTTCGCGGGCCCCGTCGTCGGCGTGCGCGTACCGTGCGCCGCGCGGAGTGCGCCCGGCGGGCTGCGGCGCGGCCATCTCGGGTACGACGACGGGGTCGGCCGCGTCCTCGTCGAAACCGGCGAAGCGGGCGCCGCGCGGTCGGCGGCGCGGGGCGGCGGCCTGCTCGGGGACACGGGGCTCCTCGGGGGCGGGGGCAGGGGGGGGTGCGGGTGCGGGTGCGGGTGCGGGTGCGGAGGCAGGATGAGGGGCGGAGTCGAACGGTGCCGCGCCGAAGTCCGGCGGCGAGACATCACCGCCGTACTCCTCATACTGCGCGTACTCCGCCCGCTCCTCGTACTCCCCATACTCCGCGTACTCCGTCGGCTCGACTCCGACCCCGTACGACGAAACCCCGGCGTCCGGCGTACCCAGGTCGACCCACTGGGGACGGTCCGCCCGCTCCAACCGCTCGATACGTTCCCGGAGTTCGGCACAGCGTGCCGTGGCCCGCTCCTGGTCGTCCCGCACCCAGGCGAGGTCGCGGTTGAGCCGTTCCACCTCGTCGGACGTCACCGCGGCGGCGAGCGAACGTCCGAGCTCCGCCTGCCGTTCCACCGCGTACCGCTGCTCGGTGATCATCATGTCGAGGCGCTCACCGAGCAGCTGACTGCCGCCGGGCCGCGCGTCGTACGCCGCGAGCGAGGCGGCGTGCAGGGCGCGCGCCCGCCGCGTCTCCTGCTCGGCGGCCCGCTCCCCGTACGCCGCGGCGAGATCGTGCAGCAGCGCCTCCACCACGTCCCAGGGCGGCACCTCCGCGCCGTCGATGCAGGCCTGCATGCCGTCGGGGTCACGCGACCAGAACACGCCGCACCACCCGGCGCCGGAGTCGAGCCGCGCCAGGAGATCCCGCAGATATCTCGCGAACTCCCGTACCTGATCCGGGAGTTGTCCTACTGCCATCCGAGCCAGCACCGCCCCATGGAGCCTGGAGTCTTCCGGTCCGGAAGATAACACCAGTCGTGTTACGGGACGACTACACGCAGTTTTCCACCCGGCCCGCAGCGTCTCACACGGCGCCGTCCGCGCGGTGAGCCAGGATGGGCGGTGGGGGCGCCGTATGTGTCTGCGGGTGCGTCGAGGCTGGTCGCGCCCACGCGGCGGAGCCGCACATGTCACAGCCCCGCGCCCCTTCGGGGCCCGTGGATCAAACCGGCACCAGCGCGCACGCCTTTGCCACCTCGTCCAGGGAAAGGCCCAGCGCCACCGCCAGCGCCGACACCGTGAAGAACGCGGGCGTCGGGGCCCGGCCCGTCTCGATCTTGCGGAGCGTCTCGGCGGAGAGTCCGGCGGTCGCGGCGACCTCCACCATGCTCCGCTCGCCACGCGCCGCGCGCAGCAGCAGGCCGAGTCGCTCGCCGCGTTCGCGCTCTTCGGGGGTCAAGGGGGTCCGCACCATGCGCCCATTCTAATGCCGAACCCACCCCGAAGCCCATTCTCATACCGGTATAGTTATTGGCGTGATCGATCCGGGCGAAGGTTCGCGCATCCTCACAGCACTGTGACACCACCACGACATCGGCGACGGAGATCGTTCGTACGATGCTCCGGTGACACACGAGATCATTGACTACGGACAGTTCGCCGACCGGCTGGGGCGTCAACAGGGTCGCCCCCGCTGGTCGTTGCTCGACGAGGTGCAGCGGGAGTGGGGCTATGTGGACCCGGGCGGCGAGCCCGGACACTCACGCTGGGGCGGTGAGAACCAGGAGCGGGGCATCGACTGGGACCTGCCCGTCCCGCAGGCGCTCAACGAATGGTGGGACTCGCCGCTCAACTCCTTCGCCTTCAACCCGCGCCTGTACTGGGTGCACACCCAGTGGCCGCCGAAGCTCTCCGAGCTCGACGTGGACGAGGACAGCGGGCTCATAGGCCCCGATGACGACGACCGCGTGTGCGTCTTCATGTCCGAGTACCACTACGCCCATGAGTGGGGCTACTTGGCCGCCGAGGCCGAACTCCCCGACCCCCGGGTCGTCGTGAGCATCGGCGGCCAGTGGGTGGTGCAGAGCCGCTCGCTCTCCGAGTTCCTGATGCAGCTGGCCTTCGAGCGGATGCCCGCGCACTACGGATATACGCTGCGGTTCGGCCGCGACACCGTCGACGCCGACCCCGAGGTCGTACGGCGCCTTGAGGCCTCGTACCGCGAACTGGGCCTGCTGCCCTGGCAGGAGATGGGTACGGACGCCCTTTCGTACGGCGCTCCGGACGCGGTCATCAGGCACGGGCGTGGTCCCGGCGCCGACTTCAAGATAGTGATCAACGCCCGGACCCGCACCGCGCTGCTCGACGTCGCCCGCACGCTGGGCCTGGAGTGGACCGACAAGGACATCAGGCCGCCGGCCGAGGTGCCCGAGCCGCTGGAGGACCTCGGCCCGGTCGCGCTGCAGGCCGGGGACGCCGACGAGCGCGGGCGGTGGACGGTCCTGACCCGGGAGTACCCGCAGCCGCCGGTGGTGGCCGGTGAGGCGGCGGCGCTGGTCGAAGAGCGCAGCACGCTCAGGGCGGTGGCCTGTCTGCAGGGGCCGACGATGGTGGTGGCGGGCGACGCGGAAGGCCGGGTGCACGTCCGGGAGACCGACGACGAGGACCCCGAGACGATCACGCTCACCCTGCACCGCGCCCCGGTGACCTCCGTGACCTGTCTGGAGCTCGCGAGCACGCGCCTGGTCCTGAGCGGCGACGCGAACGGCGTGATCCGCTACTGGTCGACCCGCCGCAAGCCGATGCGCTCGCCGTTCGCCCGCAGGAACACCCCCATCAACTCCCTGGCCGCCGCCGTACTGCCGACCGGTCCCGCGCTCGCCGCGGCCTGGGCGGACGGCCTGGTGCGCGTCTGGGACCTGGTGTCGGACGCGGTCGCGAACCTGCGCCTCGGCACCGGCATCAAGTTCCTCGGCCTCGACACCGACGGCATCCTGCGGGTCACCGACGCGGAGTCCACGGCGGCGCTCCGCCTCGACCTGGCGAAGCTGTGGCCGCACCGCGATCTCCAACTGCGCCTGGAGGACGTGGACTGGGGCTCCCTGTGGACCGCGCGCGGCCCCGGCCACATGGTCCCCGAGCTGATCGGCAAGGTGGCGTCGGACGACAAGAAGACGGCCATGGACGCGGTGCACGACCTCTACCGCCTCCTCGTCTCCAAGGAGGCGGCGTCGACCGCCGCCGTCCCGGCCGTCCCGTTCCTGGTCCAACTCATGACGGACCCGGACAACAAGTCCCGCAGCACGCTGCTCCTGCTCATCGCGGACCTGGCGGACGTCCACCAGGCCCGCGGCGGCCGCGGCGACGCCCAACTCGCGGCCGTACGCGAGGCGTTGCCCACCCTCCGCTATCTGCACGACGACCCGGAGGGTTCCATCCGCTGGGCGGCCAACGAGCTGGAGCAGAACTGCGCGCCCCGCTAGGGGCCTGTCCTACTCCGGCCGTACGACCATCGCCGACCCCCCGCCCCTGCGCACCTTCTCAGCAGCGGCGAGCCACTTGCCGTCCGGCAGACGCTGAACGCCGGTGGCCGCCCCGATCTCGGGGTTCTGCTTGAAGGAGTGGCCGATCGACTCGAGCTCGGGCCGCAGCGGGCTGTCCCACAGCCCCGGCTCGAGCTCGGTCTGGGCGGCGTTCCGCTGGCTCGCGCGGGGCGCCGCGATCGCCTCGACCAGGGGCAGACCCCGGTCGACGAAGCCCGTCAGGGTCTGCAGGACCGTGGTGACGATCGTCGCGCCGCCCGGCGACCCGAGCGCGACCACGGGCTTCCCGTGCCGGTCGAGGACGATCGTCGGCGAGATCGACGACCGGGGCCGCTTGCCCGGACCCGGCAGGTTCGGGTCGTGCACGGAAGGACTGGCGGGCGCGAAGGAGAAGTCGGTCAGTTCGTTGTTGAGCAGGAAGCCACGCCCCGGCACGGTGATGCCGCTGCCGCCCGTCGACTCGATGGTCAGGGTGTAGGCGACGACGTTGCCCCACTTGTCGGCGGCCGTGAGGTGCGTCGTGTTCTCGCCCTCGTACGTCGTCGGGGCGGCCTTGTCACCGGACCCGCACGCCGCCGGATCGCGCGGATCGCCCGGCGCGAGCGGGCTCTTCAGGACCGCGTCGTCGCGGATCAGGCACTCCCGCGAGTCGGCGAACCGCTGCGAGAGCAGTTCCTTCGTCGGTACATCCTCGAACGCGGGGTCGCCGACCCAGCGCCCCCGGTCGGCGAAGGCGATGCGGCTCGCCTCGATGTAGCGGTGCAGGTACTTCGCCTTCGAGGCCTTGGAGAGGTCGGTGCGCTCCAGGATGTTCAGCGCCTCGCCGACGGTCGTCCCGCCGGACGAGGACGGCGCCATCGAGTAGACGTCGAGCCCGCGGTAGGACGTCTTCGTCGGGGCCTGGCGCTTCACCGCGTACGCCTTCAGATCGGCGGTGGAGAGAGCGCCGGGCCGGGCCACCCGCCCCGACGCCGGGTCGACGGGCGGCTTGTTCACCGTGCGGACGACGTCCTTGCCGATGCCGCCCCGGTACAGCGCCCCGACGCCCTTGCGCCCCAGCTCTTCGTACGTACGCGCAAGATCGGGGTTCTTGAACGTCGAGCCGACGACCGGCAGCTCATCGCCCGGCAGGAACAGCTTCGCCGTGTCGGGGAAGTCCTTGAACCGCTTCTGGTTCGACTCGGTCTGCGCGCGGAAGGTCGGGTCGACCGTGAAGCCGTCCCGCGCCAGGCGCTCGGCCGGCTTCAGGAGCGCGCCGAGGCGTTTGCTGCCCCACCGGTCGAGGGCCGACTGCCAGGTGGCGGGGGTGCCGGGGGTGCCGACGCCCAGGCCGCTGGTGACGGCGTCCTCGAAGGGGATCGGTTTGCCGTTCTCGAGGAAGAGGCCGGAATCGGCGGTCTTCGGGGCCGTCTCGCGGCCGTCGATCGTGCTCACCTTGCGGGTCTTCGCGTCGTAGTGGACGAAGTAGCCGCCGCCTCCTACGCCCGCCGAGTACGGCTCGGTGACGCCGAGCGCGGCCGCGGTGGCGACCGCCGCGTCCACCGCGTTGCCGCCCTTCTTCAGAACCTCGATCCCGGCGGCGGAAGCGTCCGGGTCGACGCTGGATACGGCGCCGCCGTATCCGACGGCCACCGGCACCTTCCCCGTGGCCGGAGCAGGGCTTTCAGCTGAGCGCGGAGACGAAGGGGGCGCGGCGGCACCGACCGACACCAAAACCCCTCCGACCGCCAATAGCGTCAGATTCCGTACGACAGCACGACGCATTCGTACCTCCAGTCAACAGCCGTCTGCGCAGCGTAACTTCGAGTCCCCCGCCTCGTCAGGACCCCCTCGAACACCGGTCCGGAAGCCCGCTAGCATGCGCCCCCATGACCGAAGACGTGCGCAATATCGCCCTCGGCCTGATCGCGGCCGGCCTCTGTGCCGTGCTGGGCTGGCTCGCCCGTTCCTACCTGTGGCGGCGCAAGCTCCGCCGCAAGCAGGCCTTCTTCGGGCTGCCCGACAACTCCGAGTCGCTGCTCGTGGTGAACCGCGACGGGGGCGGTCCCGATCTCACCGTCGTACGCCATGACGTGTTCGCGCTCCTCGAACTCGCCGCGCTGATCAAGGACTGCGGGGCGCACGCCCAGCTCGTCGCGCACGACGCCGCGCAGCAGAGCTTCGGCGAGCGCACCGAGTTCTGCGTCGGCGCCCCGGCGGCGAACCGCCGCATGGCCGCGCACATGCACTCCCTGCTGCCCGGCGTCCGCGTCAACACCGACCCGGAGCCGGGCCCGGACCGCGGCGCCTTCCAGATCGGCAGCGAGCGCTACCGCATGGAGGGCGGCACATCGGAGTACGTGATCCTCGCGCGGCTCACCGCCGGGCAGGGCCAGGAGGCGAGACCCGTCTTCCTCTTCTGCGGCCAGCGGGCGATCACCAACCAGGCGGCGACCCGCTATCTCGCCCGCAACCACGAGAAGCTGGCCCGCAAGCACGGCGGCAACACGTTCGTGCTGCTCCTGAAGGTCGTCAATTCCCAGGCGTACGGCGCCGACGTCGTCGAGCTGGTCGCGGACGTGACCCGCGCCGCGCAGGCACCGGCGCCCGCGGTGACTCCGCCGCGCAATTCACATCGCGCCAAGTAGGGCCCCGGGCACCGAGCGCCGACCCGCAAGAGGCACCTCTGTGACCTAGTCGGGAATTTCCGGGCAAGAGGCAACCGATCGGGACCTTCGCCCCTCTCTCCGTGCAGTTCCACATTCGCACGGAGGTACGTTCCCTTGAGGCCCTTCAGCTCGTCGAGCCGCCGACGCCCCATACGCTCCCGCCGCACCGGGGCCGCGACCACGGCCGCGGGCCTCGCGACGCTGGCTGCCGCCCTGACCGCCTGTTCGGGCGGCGGCTCTGCCGCCGGGGCCGCGGACCTCGATGCGGACAAGCCAGACATATCGGTGAACCTGCGGGGTGAACAGGCCAAGGCGGGCTCCCCGGTGAAGGTGAAGCTCGCCGAAGGCAAGCTGAAGCAGGTGACGGTCACCGGCACCGAGGGCGCGAAGCTCACCGGCAAGGTCTCGGCGAACGGCACCACCTGGACCTCGGACCGCAGGGCGGCGCCCGGCACCGCGTACAAGGTCGAGGCGACCACGGACGAGGGCGGCAGCGCGCGGGCGTCCTTCAAGACGGCCGCCCCGGACCAGGTGAACAAGCTGACCCTGACGCCCGGCAAGGACACCACGGTCGGCGTCGCCCAGCCCCTGTCGGTCGTCTTCGACCACCCGGTGAAGAACAAGGCCGAGGTCGAGAAGAACCTGAAGGTGACCACCTCGAACGGCACCGAGGGCTCCTGGGGCTGGATCCAGAACTACGACGGCAAGGACCGCGTCGACTGGCGCCCCAAGGACTACTGGAAGTCCGGCACCAAGGTGAAGCTCGACGCGCGGCTCAACGGCATCGACTCGGGCACGGACGGCGGCTGGTTCGTCCGCGACTACGCCACCGGCTTCACGGTCGGCAAGAGCCAGAAGGTCAAGGTCGACCTCGACAGCAAGCAGGCGACGCTCGTCCGCGACGGACGGTCCGTCAAGACGGTCCCGATGTCGGCGGGCACCCCCGGCGGCGAGAAGGCGTCCTGGGGCGGCACGTCCGTACTGATGGCCAAGGAGGGCACGATCAACATGCGCTCCGAGACGGTGGGCCTCGGCGACGCCTACGACAAGATGGTCGACAACTCGATGCGTCTCACCTGGTCGGGCATGTACGCCCACGCGGCGCCGTGGAACGCCGCGTACTTCGGCAACACCAACCACAGCTCAGGCTGCATCGGCATGAGCGACGGCGACGCCTCCTGGCTCTACGGGCAGGTCCAGGTCGGCGACCCCTTCGAGGTCTCCGGCAGCGGCTCGAAGGGCGTCCCGGACCCGGGCAACGGCTATGGCGAGTGGAACCTCTCCTGGGCCGACTGGCAGACGAAGAGCGCGCTGAGCTAGCGGACGGCGTCGGAGGTACACCACTCAACAATCGTTACCGGGGCGTAACTTACCGACGGGTTACCCCCGGTAAAGCCGCGCGGTTACCGTCGGGTCACTTTGCTTGAACGAGTAAGGAGTGACCCGTGGGACTTCCGCGCAAGACCCTGCGTACGACCACCGTGGGCGCCGTCTCCGCGACCCTCGTCGCCGGTGCCGCGCTCGGCCTCGCCCCGGCGGCCCAGGCGGCCCCCGCGACCGCCCCGGCGGCGAGCTCCACCGACGTACGCTTCGTCGACATCCCAGGCGACGGCGGCACGGTCCTCAAGGCCAACGTCTTCACCCCCAAGGGCGCGAAGAGCGGCGACAAATACCCCGCGATCGTGCTGCCCACCAGCTGGGCCATGCCGCAGATCGAGTACGTCGCGCAGGCCCAGAAGCTCGCGAACTCCGGCTATGTGGTGGTCAGTTACAACTCGCGCGGCTTCTGGCAGTCCGGCGGCGAGATCGAGACCGGCGGCCCCGAGGACATCGCGGACGCCTCCAAGGTCATCGACTGGACGCTCGCGAACACCCCGGCCGACCCGGAGAAGATCGGCATGGGCGGCGTCTCGTACGGAGCGGGCATCAGCCTGCTCGCCGCGGGGCACGACAAGCGCATCAAGGCCGTCGCCGCACTCAGCGGCTGGGGCGACCTGATCGAGTCGATCTACAGCGGCCGCACCCAGCACGCCCAGGCCGCCGGGCTGCTCGGCGGCGCCGGCGTCCTGACGGGCCGTCCGAGCCCCGAACTCCAGCAGACCCTCAAGGACTTCCTCGCGTCCAACCTGGACAAGGAGGACGAGATGATCGCGTGGGGCGCGAAGCGCTCCCCCGCGACCTACATCGACCAGATCAACAGGAACGGCGCGGCCGTCATGCTGGGCAACGCCTGGGGCGACACGATCTTCCCGCCCAACCAATACGCCAAGTTCTACGAGCAGTTGACCGGCCCCAAGCGCCTCGAATTCCGCCCCGGCGACCACGCGACGGCCGAACTGACCGGCCTGTTCGGACTGCCCAACGACACCTGGACCTCCACCCAGCGCTGGTTCGACCGCTACCTCAAGGGCGAGAAGAACGGCATCGACACCGAACAGCCCGTCCAGCTCAAGTCCCGTCCCCAAGCTCTCGGCTCCGCTCGAGCAGGGGAGGCCCCATCCACAGGCGGCTATGAGGGCTACCCCGACTGGAAGTCGGTCGGCGCGACGAAGAAGAAGATCGACCTCGGCGGGTCCACGACCATCCGCACGAACGTCGACTCGGGCGCCAACGGCGGCATCGTGCTGCTCTCGAACGCCCTCGACCAGTTCCTCAAGATCCCGCCGATGGCCTCGATGCCGCTGCTTCCGCGCCGTTACGCGGGCGTCTGGCAGTCCGAGAGGTACGAGGCGCCGCAGCGCGTGCGCGGGACGGCGAAGCTGCACACCACGCTCACCAGCACCAAGGAGAGCGGCACCCTCGTCGCGTACCTGTACGACGTGGGCCCGCTCGGCCTCGGCAAGCTGGTCAGCAACGCGCCGTACACCTTCCACGGCAAGACGCCCGGCAAGCCGTTCGGCGTGGACCTGGAGCTGTTCTCCACGGCCTACGACGTACCGGCGGGACACAAGCTCG
This sequence comes from Streptomyces sp. NPDC059037, assembly GCF_042740015.1. Taxonomy (NCBI): domain Bacteria; kingdom Bacillati; phylum Actinomycetota; class Actinomycetes; order Kitasatosporales; family Streptomycetaceae; genus Streptomyces; species Streptomyces sp. NPDC059037. Next base: position 5,985 of record NZ_JBHYIG010000122.1, on the reverse strand, counting down.
CCCTGGTCGTCGACACGGTCGACCCGCTCTATATCGAGCACAACCCGTCCGGCGCGCAGCTGACCTTCTCCTCACCCGCGGCCGACCCGTCGTACGTGTCGGTGCCGCTGCGCGAGCAGTGATCTCCGGCTGCTGCCGGCTGGGCTCTGGCTCCTTTAGCTACTGCGGACCCGGCAGCAGCGTCCCTGGTTCGGCCGGTGCCACTTCCACGGCCTCGGTCTTGGGATTGCGCCGCTGACGCTTGGACACCCACTGGGCGAACCACGAAAGCAGCATGCACATCCCGATGTAGATCGGCGAGATCACCAGAACCACGGGGATGAAAGGTAGATCGTAGTCGAGGTTCGAGGCGATCAGCTTCCCGGCATGGAGGAACTCCTCATAGGTGATCAGATAACCGAGCGAGGTGTCCTTCAGGGCCACCACCAACTGGCTGATGATGGCGGGCAGCATGGCGCGCACGGCCTGCGGCACCAGGACATGGTTCATCACTTGTGTCTTGCGCATGCCGAGCGCGTACGCGGCCTCCCGCTGCCCGCGTTCAACGGAGTTGACGCCCGAGCGGAAGACCTCGGCGAGCACCGAGCCGTTGTAGAGCGTCAGTCCGGCGACCAGCGCGGGCAGCGGCTGCACCTTCAGCGCCACGAAGACGAAGAAGATCATGACAAGGACCGGCATCGCGCGGAAGAACTCCACGATCAGCGTGGCCACCCAGCGCACCGGGCGGTGCTCGGAGAGCCGCCCGGTGGCGAGCAGTCCGCCGAGCGCGAGCGCGAGCACCGCGGAGATGGCGAACGCCTTGAGCGTGTTGCCGAGGCCCCGGAGCAGCAGCTCCTGGATGCCCTTGTACTCGAAGGGCATCCACTTCGTCTCCGTGAACTGGTCGGTGTCGAAGAGCAGATAGAGGATCCAGCCGACCAGGGCGAGGAGGATCAGCGTGGAGAGCAGTCCGTAGAGCTTGTGTCTGCGCTCGGTCCTGGGTCCCGGTACGTCGTAGAGGGCGGTCGATTCGTGGGAGAGGGCTTTCATCGGGCGACTCCCCAGCGCTTCTCGAGGATGTTGAAGACGGCGCTGATGGCGAGGGTGATGATCAGGTAGCCGACGGCGATCCAGATGAACGTCCAGATGATGCTGTAACCGAGTTCGCTGAGTGTCTTGTACGTGCCGAGCAGCTCGGTGACGCTGAACGCGCCCGCGATCGCCGAGTTCTTGGCGAGCGCGATGAGGGTGGAGCCGACCGGCGGGATGACGGACCGGAACGCCTGTGGGAGCACCACCACGGAGAGCGTCTGCCCGAAGGTCATGCCCAGGCTGCGGGCCGCCTCGCCCTGGCCCTTGGGCACGGTGTTGATGCCCGAGCGCAGGGCCTCGCAGATGAAGGCGGAGGTGTAGCAGCCGAGCGCGAGGACGGCGAACACCTCGAAGGGCAGCACGAGTCCGAAGCGCGGCAGGCCGAGCAGCACCGCGAAGAAGAGCAGGGTGAGCGGGGTGTTGCGCAGGACCGTCACCCACGCCGTGCCGAAGGCCCGGAACGAGCCGACCGGGGCCACCCGGAACGACGCCATCAGGAACCCGAGCACGAGCGCCAGGATCGAGGAGTACACGGTGAGTTGGACGGTGCCGAGGAATCCCTCGGCGAAGGTGGAGAAGTTGTCTGTCAGCGTGTCCACGACGCCTCCTCAGCTCGCCGGGTAGCGGTCGATGGCGGGCGGCTCGGGCGCCGGGACTCCGGAGAGGCCGAGCGTGGCGTCGTAGGCCTTCTTCCAGTCGCCGTTCTTCTCGCGGGCCGCGAGGGCGTCGTCGATGGCGAACCGCAGGGTGTTGTCCTTGCGGGGGACGCCGATGCCGTAGGGCTCCTCGGAGAACGGCTTGCCGACCACCTTGAGTTCGTCGGGCACCTTGGCCGCGTATCCGATGAGGATCGCGTCGTCGGTGGTGACCGCGTCGACCTGATAGGTCAGCAGGTTGTCGACGCAGACCGAGTACGTGTCGTATGCGACGAGCGTCGCCTTCGGGTAGTCCTTCTGGATGCGCTGGTAGGGGGTCGATCCCGCCGCCGAGCAGACCCGCTTGCCGTCCAGGTCCTGCGGCCCGTCGATGTCGTCCTCGTCGGAGCGCACGAGCAGGCCCTGGCCCGCCATGTAGTAGGGGCCGGCGAAGCCGACGAGCTTCTTGCGGAGGTCGTTGATGGTGTAGGTGCCGACGTAGTAGTCGATCTGCCCGTTCTGCAGGGCGGTTTCGCGGTTCGCCGACGCGATCGTCCTGAACCGGATCGACTTCGGGTCGAAGCCGAGCGAGGCCGAGACCATCTTGGCGATCTCGATGTCGAAGCCCGAGTAGACGCCGGTCGCGGGGTTCTTCTCGCCGAGGAACGGCTGGTCCTCCTTGGCCCCGACGACGAGGTGGCCGCGCCGCTTCGCCTTCTCCCAGGTGCTGGAGCCCGCCAGCGTAAAACCGCTCGCCACCTGGTACTTGGGCAGCTCGTCGGGTTGCGGCCCCTTCACCGGCGGGCTGCCTTCCTTGCCGCAGGCGGTGGCGGTGACGGCGCAGGCGGCGAGGACGAGCGCCGCGAGCAGACGTGTCGTACGCATCATGGCTGTCCCCCCGTCAGTGCTTGAGGATCTTGGAAAGGAAGTCCTTGGCTCGGTCGCTCTCGGGGTTGTTGAAGAAGTCCTCGGGCGCCCGGTCCTCGACGATGCGGCCGTCGGCCATGAAGACGACGCGGTTGGCGGCCGAGCGGGCGAAGCCCATCTCGTGGGTGACGACGACCATGGTCATGCCGTCGCGGGCGAGTTGCTGCATGACCTCGAGCACTTCATTGATCATCTCGGGGTCGAGGGCGGACGTCGGCTCGTCGAAGAGCATCACCTTCGGGTCCATGGCGAGCGCGCGTGCGATGGCCACGCGCTGCTGCTGGCCGCCGGAGAGCTGTGCGGGGAACTTGGCGGCCTGTGAGGCGAGGCCCACGCGTTCGAGGAGATCGCGGGCGCGCTTCTCGGCGTCCTCCTTCTTGCGGCGTCGCACCTTGATCTGCGCGAGGGAGACGTTCTGCAGCACGGTCTTGTGCGCGAAGAGGTTGAAGGACTGGAAGACCATGCCCACCTCCGCGCGGAGCATGGCCAGTGCCTTGCCCTCTTCGGGCAGTGGCTGCCCGTCCAGTGCGATGGACCCGGACTGGATCGTCTCGAGCCGGTTGATCGCCCGGCACAGCGTTGATTTGCCCGACCCTGACGGGCCGATGACGACGACCACCTCCCCCTTGCCGACGGTGAGGTCGATGTCCTGAAGGACATGCAACTGCCCGTAGTACTTGTTCACATCACGCAGCTCGATCAGCGGATCGACGGCCATGCCTGCCCTGCCCACTCTCAGCGGTGTGTCTGTCCGCGCAAACTATCCACGCGAAAACGGGACTTACCGGACGACACGCACTTATGGGCATTAACCGTATTTGCAGTTACTTCATCCCGCGGTCGGGCCCTGGAAGCCTCCGGGCTACGTCTCCGACGCCTCCGCGTAGACGTGGGACAACTCCGGGGCGCCGTGCACCGCCCAGTCGAGCCCGGCCTCCACGACCTGGATCTCACGCCCCGACGCGAGCCGTACGACGGGGCTGCCGCCGGGCCAGACGTGCCAGGTGGCGCCGGGCACCGTACGGACGATGACCGAACCCAGGTACAGGCCCGCGTCATTGCCGAGCCACGGCAGCAGCTCCGGATCGTCGCGCCAGCGCGGAAGCAGTTGGTCGAGCGCGCCCAACGAGGCCGGGGTGTCGTCGAGTTCGAGGCCGGCGGTGGCGGCCTGGGAGCGCAGCAGCTCACATTCGGAGAGGAGTTCGGCCACCCCTTGGGGGTCGTCCTCGAACGCCGCGGCGAGACCCGGCTCCTGCTCCGCCGCGTGTCGCTTGCGCCACCGGTCAAGGAACGGGATGAAAGGGATGTTCATACCACCCAGCGTGGCATTCGCATCGCCCGTCGCACCACAGGCGCGCTCATCACCGTGTCCTCTCGGCGAGTTCGGGTCTTGTTCACGCGCGACTCATTGACGCGCCTCCGCCGCCTCCTTAGCTTCATGGCGCACCTTTCATCACGTCACATCACGTCAGCTTTCCGTCAAGGGGAGGGGTCCATCGTGCGCCGACGTACATGGGGAGTGACCGCGGTGTTCGCGGTGCTCACAAGCGTCGTACCAGTGGCGACTGCGCAAGCCGCCCCGCACAGACCCGAGCCGCTCCCCCTCGAGCGGCTCTTCGACAGCAGGGCGATCAGCGACGACGCACGGCCCGGCGACGCGGACTTCGACGGTTCGGGGAGCTCGCTGTCGGCGCGCGATCTGACGGCGGCGGGCTGGACGCCCGGGCGTTCGCTCGCCGTGGACGGGGCGCGGCTGACCTGGCCGCGTACGGAGGCGGGCGAGGCCGACAACGTCCGCGCGAACGGACAGTCGGTCCGGGTACGCGGGCGTGGTGACGCCCTCGCCTTCCTGGTGGCCGGCACGGGCGGCGAGGCGAGCGGTACGGGGACGGTCCGCTACGGGGACGGCTCGAAGGGCACGTACCGCCTGACCGCGCCCGACTGGCGCTCGGGTCCGCTCGCCACGAAGTCCGTCGCGCTGCCGCATGTGAACACTCCCGGCGGCCAACTCGCCGAGAAGGCACGGCTGTACGTCGTGACCGTGCCCGTGGCGCGCGGGCGCGAGGTCGCGTCGGTGACCCTGCCGAAGGACCCGGGAGCCCCGGATCTGCATGTCTTCTCGCTCTCCGTGCGGCAGACCACGAAGGGGTGGACGGGCAGCTGGTCGGCGTCGACGGCCGGGTACACGGCGGTGGGACCGTGGGCCGACCGGACGGTGCGGCTCGTCGTCCACACGAGCACGGGCGGCCCGCGGGTGCGGATCCGGCTCGACAACACCTTCGCTTCGGCGCCGGTGCGGATCGGCAGCGCGACGGTGGCCGTGCAGGAGTCCGGTGCGGGGGCGCGCGGTGAGCCGGTGCCGCTGTCCTTCCGTGGCGCAGCGGGCACCCAAATCCCGGCGGGCGCCCAGGTGTTCAGCGATCCGCTCGACTTCGACGTACCGGCGGACACCAACCTCCTGGTGAGCTTTCACCTCCCGGAGACGGTGACGACCGCGCCCGTGCACAGCCAGGCCATTCAGCGCTCGTACGTGAGCGGCCCCGGCGACCACGCCGCGGACGGCTCACCGGCGGCGTACACGTCGACGATCTCCACGTGGCCGCTGCTCACCGGCGTCGACGTGGGCGGCGGGCCCGGGTCCGTGGTGCTGCTCGGCGACTCCATCACGGACGGCGTGAAGTCCACGCAGGACGCGAATCACCGGTGGCCCAACATCCTGGCCAGGCGGCTGCTCCAGCAGGACACGGTCCCGCAGTTCGGGGTGCTCAACCAGGGGATCTCCGCGAACCGTGTCGTCGCCGACCGCTATCCCGGTGACGGTGTCTCGACGGACACCGGCGGCGTGAGCGCGCTGCACCGGCTCGACCGCGACGTGTTCGCCCAGACGTCCGCCCGTACGGTCGTGGTCTTCCAGGGGGTCAACGACGTCCGCTGGGGCACCAAGGCGGACCAAGTGACCGCCGGGCTGCGGGAGATCGCCGAGCGGGCGCGTGCGCGGGGGCTGCGGGTCGTGGCGGCGACCATCGCGCCGTGCGAGGGCGAGTCGCTCTGCACGGCGGCGGCCGACGCGGAGCGGGTGGCGGTGAACGCGTACATCCGCTGGGGCGGGGCCTTCGACGCGGTCCTCGACTTCGACGCGGTGCTTCGGGACCCGGAGCGGCCTTCGCGGATCCTTCCCGCGTACGACAGCGGGGACCATCTGCATCCGGGCGATGCGGGTCTCGCGGCGATCGCGGAGTCGGTGGATCTGCGGGCACTGGTGCCGTAACCCGAGGGTTGGCGCGGGGCGCGGGCGCCCCCGCGCCCGCGGCGGGGGGGGAGCCCCCGCCCCCCCCCGCCCCCCCCCCCCCCC
>NZ_JBHYIG010000121.1:0-27021 GCF_042740015.1 Streptomyces sp. NPDC059037 | reverse complement strand
TCCGGGGGGCCCCGCGGGGCCCAACACGTTGTTTTAACCCCCCCACGCGGGGGGGCCGTCGACCCGCCCGCCCGCGGGGCCCCCCCCCCCGGGTGGGGGGCCCCCCCCTCGTCACGCCGTCAGCGGATGCCCACGGCCGCAAGCGCGGACTTCTGGGCGGCGGAGAGCTTCGTCGGGAAGTACAGATAGCAGACGCCTCCCGTGCCGGAGACGACCTTGCCGGACGCGTTGTAGCGCTTGGTCCTGAGCCAGATGTTCTCCCACTCGCGCCGCTTGTAGACGCGGCGCACGGCCGGATTGGTCGGTGACGCCGGGTCGTTGGCGATCACGTCGCCGTCCGCCGTGAAGCCGATCACCGTCATGAGGTGGCCCGCCGTGCCGTAACCGGCGCCGGTCAGCTCCTCCTTGAGGAACGACTGGGACGTTATGGCCGGGATGCCCGCGGCGATCAGCGACTCCAGTTCGGTGAGCGAGTCGAGGCGGGTGACGACGCCCTGGAGGTCCTTGTACGTCGACGCGTAGGCCGCGTTGAAGGGCCAGTTGCCGCAGCCCGCGTACTGGTAGTCGAAGGTGTAGCGGGCCGCGTGGCACACCTGCGGGTCGGCGTAGGACGGGTCGACCCAGGCGAGGTCGTCCGTGGTCGGCTTGCGGCCCCAGAACTCTATGATCATCTGCGAGGAGGTGGGGCTGCACCAGGCCTCGCCGCCGTTGTCGTACTCCGGGTACTGCCCGGCATGGATCTCCTGCGAGTAGCGCGGGACCGTCAGCTCCTTGGCCAGGCCCGGCTTGGACGCCGGCACCGTGAAGCGGTCGGGCACTGCGGACGCCATCGCGCCGAGCCGCCACACGCTGGGCGTCACCGTGGCGCCCGGCTTGCGGTACAGCGTCAGGCGCAGCCGGTAGGAGGCGAGCCGCAGGCCCGTCGTCGTGTCGTCGATGGAGAAGGTGTCCGTCCAGATGCTGGACTTGCCGTCGCTCTGGTCGTCGACCGAGGTGCGGCGGATGTCCTTCTTGTCGTCGTCACCCGAGGTCCAGCGCCCCAGGACGTACCAAGGGGTCTTCTTGCCGTCCGAGTACGTTCCCTGCAGCTCCACCTGCAGCCAGGTGCCGACGGGCGTACGGGCGTTCCAGGAGGCGACCACCTCCGTGGCGGGGACAGTGGGACGGTGCACCGGCGAGGTCCACTGGGCGTACTCCCAGGTGGCGGTGGTGCCGGTGTGCGGATCGGCGTAGTCGGTGCGGCCCGCGGCCTTGACGATCTCCACGGCGGGGCGGGCCCCGGCGACGGCACGGGTGCCCTTCGCGGTGCCGGCGCTCCAGTCCGCGTACGACGTCCAGAAGCGGTTGCTCACCGGCCGCTGCGCCCGCGGCGCCGCCGCCCGGCCGCCCGCGGCCAGCGCGGTGCCGGTGCCTGCGGTGACGGCGGCCAGTGCGGCGGCCGCGGCGAGGACGGTTCTGCGGGACATGTCATCAGCTCGGTCCATGGCGGGACCCCCAGTCGACGTGGGCTCCGGACGGATCCGGAAGGGGCAGGTCAGGTACACGCGGTAGGCCAACTATGGCCGCTGCACGCCGACTTCTGCCAGCGCTTCGGGGACCACCGCTGCCACCAATATTGGCCTCGACCACTGGCGTGAGCAGGGACGGCGCGCGGAGCGCAACATTCCGCACCCGCGAACCGGCGAGCTCGCCCCCGTACGCTGGTGAGCGATGACCGCACACGCCACACCCCTGTCCCAGGTCGCCGACGCCCTGCGGCGCCTGCCGCCCTCCTGCGGCCCCGTCCGCCTCGTCGGCGTCGACGGACACGCGGGCTCCGGCAAGTCGACCTTCGCCCTGCGCCTGGCCGATGCGCTGGACGGCGCCCCCGTGGTGCGCCTGGACGACATCGCGAGCCACGACGCGCTCTTCGGGTGGACGGAGCGGCTGCGGCGGCAGGTGATCGTGCCGCTCTCGCGCGGTGAGCGCGCGCGTTACGAGACGTACGACTGGCACGCGCGACGCTTCGGCCCCGAGACCCGCACCCTGCCGCCCGCGCCCGTGGTCATCCTCGAAGGCGTCGGCGCGGGCCGCCGAGCGCTGCGCCCGTTCCTCGCGCGGCTCCTGTGGATGGAGCTGCCCCGGGAAGAGGCGTGGGAGCGGGGGCGCCACCGTGACGGAGCGGAGCAGAGTGACTTCTGGGACGGGTGGGAACCCGCGGAGCGCCGGCACTTCTCCGAAGACCCCTCAAGGCCCTTCGCGCACTCTTTGGTACGACAGTGTCGCGAGGGATATGAGGTGCTCGCGGGGCCTGATGAGACCGCAGTGCAGAGCCAAATCGTCACGCACGGTGAAGGCCCGTCCGCGGTGCGCTGAACCTCCGGAAAGTCACTTCCGGAAGTTCGGCCGAGTTTCCATGAGTGCCTCAACTCCGCTTGACCGAGGGCCCTTACAGGACTTACGTTCTGAATGTGCGGCCTTTCGGGGCCGCCCGCAGACGCGAAGCCCCCGGTTGTTCCCCCGTGATCGGGGGCTTCGTTCTGCCTCCTCGCCCAGATTCCGGGCGCTCCGAGCCGCCATTCGCTCACACTCGGTGACGACCGCGCGCCGCCTCACCCGGCCCGACCTGGCTGATCCCGCGCTGCGGCACCCTACGGCCGAGCACTCCCCCGCAGGTACGATGCCTTTCGGTGCGGCTTACGGACGGCTGCTCTGCGCACCGAGACAACTCCCGTCCGCAGCACGGCGGTTCAGCGAAGTTGCCGACGGGCACCGGCCTGGCGGTAAACGGGGGCACGGTTTGTGGGGGACGTGATGGACTTCGGCACGCAGGGCTCACCCGCCCCGGCCGACCTCGCCTGGATCAGGGGCGTCGACGCCTACACGATGGGCGCCTATCCCCAGGCGGAGGAGGAGTTCCGGGCCGCGGTGCGCATGGATCCGGGGATGGCCGACGGCTGGCTCGGACTGCACGCACTGCGCATCGACACGACGACGGCGCTGCTTCGGATGTTCCAGCACCGGGACCGGTTCGGGGAGCAGCGCGCCCGGCACGGGCGCACGCTCAACTCCTGGTACTGGCTCGGCTGGTGGGTGCAGCCCGTCCTGGAGAGCACACGCGATCTGCTGCTCGCGCACGCCTCGCACTGGCTCGACGGGCGCCATGTCCCGGAGCTGGACCGGGCGTTGGCGGGCCTGCCGCCGGTCGACGCGGATCCGCAGGTGCGCTTCCTGCACGCCTGCCGGTCCTATCTGGTCAAGGACTGGGAGCAGTTGGTCCGGCACACGGACTCGCTGATCGACGATCCGATGCTGGGCATCGAGGCCGGTCTCTTCGGAGGGATGGCCCGCGTACGCCTGGAGATGTACGGGCAGGCCGAGCCGCTGCTGTCCGCCGCGCTGATGCGCTGCCGCAGCGAGCAGCCGCAGCGCAAGGAGCTGCGGTACTGGCTGGCGCGCGCGCACGAGGGCACGGGCCGCTCGGCGGCCGCCCTGCCGCTGTACCGGGCGGTGAACCGGGTGGATCCGGCCTTCATGGACACCTCGGCGCGGCTCGCGGCGATCTCCGAGGGTGACGGGTACGACGAGGTCACCGACCTGGCGTCGATCGCACTCTCCGGCTTCGGGCAGGACGTGATGGACGCCCCGGACGGCATCGATCCGCTCTTCGGCACGGAAGGCCGCGACCTGAAGGTCACCGAGCCCGAACTGCCGCCCGGCGGCGGCCCGTCCGAGACCGACGCGGTGCGCGAGAAGGCCGTGATCCCGGTCCAGCCGGGGCTGCCACAGCTGCCGCCCGGCCCGACGGACCCCGCGCTCCTGGAGGCGGCCCTCGCCGAGCTGGAGCGGATGGTCGGCCTGGAGCCGGTGAAGCGCCAGGTCAAAGCGCTCTCGGCGCAGCTGAACATGGCGCGCCTGCGGGCCGCGCAAGGGCTGCCCGTCCAGCCGCCGAAACGACACTTCGTCTTCTCGGGCCCCTCGGGCACCGGCAAGACCACGGTGGCCCGCATTCTGGGCCGGGCGTTCTACGCGCTCGGGCTGCTCGGCGGCGACCACCTGGTGGAGGCGCAGCGCGCGGACCTGGTCGGCGAGTATCTGGGCCAGACCGCCGTGAAGGCCAACGAACTCATCGACTCGGCGATCGGCGGCGTCCTCTTCGTGGACGAGGCGTACTCGCTCTCCAACTCGGGCTACGGCAAGGGCGACGCGTACGGCGACGAGGCCCTGCAGGTCCTCCTCAAGCGCGCCGAGGACAACCGCGACCACCTGGTCGTGATCCTCGCCGGCTACCCGGAGGGCATGGACCGGCTGCTCGCCGCCAACCCCGGCCTCTCGTCCCGCTTCACGACGCGGGTCGACTTCCCCTCGTACCGCCCTCTGGAGCTCACCGCCATCGGCGAGGTCCTCGCCGCCGACAACGGCGACGTCTGGGACGAGGAGGCCTTGGACGAGCTGCGCTCCATCAGCGGCCATGTCGTCGACCAGTCCTGGATCGACGAGCTGGGCAACGGCCGCTTCCTGCGCACGCTCTACGAGAAGAGCTGCGCCTACCGCGACCTGCGCCTGTCCGGCTATCCCGGAGAACCGGACCGCGACGACTTGTCGACACTGCGCCTTCCGGACCTCATGCAGGCGTACGGAGAGGTCCTTTCGGGGCGGGGCCCGCAGGACCCGCCCCGGATGTGACCACGAGGCTCAGCCGACCAGGGCGCTGTCCCGCACCCCCTGGGGCCTGCGGGGCACGGACACCCGGTGCGCCGGGTCGCGGACCTCGCCGACCAGGAGCTCGAGGACGTCCTCCAGGGCGACCAGGCCCAGCACCTTGCCCGACGCGTCGGCCACCTGCGCCAGATGCGTGGCGGCGCGGCGCATCACCGTCAGGGCGTCGTCCAGCGGGAGTTCGGCGCGCAGGGTCGTCATGGGGCGCCAGACCTGCTGCGGCACCGCCCGGTCCGTCTCCGCGCCGTCCGTCAGATCCAGTACGTCCTTCACGTGCAGGTAGCCCATGAAGGCGCCGTTCTCCGCGCAGACCGGGAAACGGGAGTAGCCGGTGCGCCCGGTGAGTTCGATGACCTGGCTCGGGGTGACCGAGGCGCCCACGGTGACCAGGGACGCCCGGTCGAGCAGGACGTCCGTCACCGGGCGCGAGCCCAGCTCCAGGGCGTCCTCCAGGCGCTCCTGCTCCTCGGGTTCGAGCAGCCCGGCCTGGCCGGAGTCGCCGACGAGCCGGTTGAGCTGCTCGCTGGTGAAGACCGCTTCGACCTCGTCCTTGGGCTCGACCCGGAAGAGCTTCAGGACGAGCCTGGCGCACGCCCCGAGCGCCACCGTGACCGGCCGGCACAGCCGGGCGAAGGCGACAAGGCCGGGGCTGAACCACAGCGCGGTCTTCTCCGGGGCCGCCATCGCGAGGTTCTTCGGGACCATCTCGCCGATGACGAGGTGGAGGAAGACGACGACGGCGAGCGCGATGGCGTACCCGAGCGGATGGATGATCTCCTCGGGGATGTGCGCCGCCTCGAAGACGGGCTCCAGGAGATGCGCGACGGTCGGCTCGGCGACCGCGCCGAGCGTCAGCGAGCAGATGGTGATGCCGAACTGGGCGGCGGCCATCATCTGCGGCAGATGTTCGAGGCCGTAGAGGACCTGGCGGGCCCGCTTGGTGTTCAGCGGCTCGATCTGGCTGCGGCGTACGGAGACGAGCGCGAACTCGGCCCCCACGAAGAAGCCGTTCGCGAGCACCAGGAGCAGGGCGAACAGGAGTTGGAGCACGCTCATCGGACGGCCTCCGCGACCTGTGCCTGGGGGGTACCGCTGATGTCCGCGGTCCGTACGAGGCGTACCCTCTCCGCGCGGTAGTGATCGACCTGGCGCACCGCGAGCCGCCAGCCGGGAAGTTCGGCCCGGTCTCCGGGGGCGGGGATGCGGCCGAGCAGATCGGCGACGAGGCCTGCCACGGTCTCGTACGGCCCCTCGGGGACGTCGAGTCCTATCCGCTGGAGCGTGTCGACCCGGCAGCTGCCGTCGGCGTCCCAGGCGGGACGGCCGTCCTCCGCCGGTGCCGCCGCGAGTTCCGGCAGATCGTGCAGGTCGTGCTCGTCGCGGACCTCGCCGACGAGCTCCTCGACGATGTCCTCCAGGGTGACCACACCGGCCGTACCGCCGTACTCGTCGACGACGACGGCTATCGGCTGCTCACTGCGCAGCTGCTCAAGAAGCTGCTGCACGGGCAGCGTCTCCGGGACCTGGAGCGGTACCTGCGCGATACGGCCCGCGGGTGTCCGCAGCCGCTCGTGCGCCGGGACCGCCAGGGCGTCCTTGAGGTGCACCATGCCGACGATCTCGTCGATCCGCTCGCGGTAGACGGGGAAGCGCGAGAGTCCCGTGGCACGGGTCAGGTTCACCACGTCCTGGGCGGTCGCCGACGTCTGCAGGGCGCAGACCTTCACGCGCGGCGTCATCACGTGCTGCGCGGTCAGCTCGCCGAGGGAGAGGGTCCGTACGAACAGGTCCGCGGTGTCCTGTTCGAGGGTGCCCGCCTGCGCCGAGTGCCGGGCCAGGGAGACCAGCTCGCCGGGGGTGCGGGCCGAGGCGAGCTCGTCGGCGGGCTCCACGCCGAACACCCGCACGATCCGGTTGGCGACGGCGTTCAGGAGCGAGATCACGGGCCTGAAGAGCCGCGCGAAGACATGCTGCGGGCCCGCGACGAAGCGCGCGACCTGCAGCGGCCGCGACACCGCCCAGTTCTTCGGGACGAGCTCGCCGATCACCATCTGCACGGCGGACGCGAGCAGCATGCCGACCACTACGGAGACACCCGGTACGGCGCCTTCCGGAAGGCCGGTCGCCGTGAACGGGCCCGCGAACAGATGCGCGAGCGCCGGCTCGGCGAGCATGCCGACCACGAGCGAGGTGATGGTGATGCCGAGTTGGGTGCCGGAGAGCTGGAAGGACAGCTCCTTGAGGGCGGCGACGACCGTACGGGCCCGTCGGTCGCCTTCGGCGGCGGCCTTCTCAGCGTCCGGGCGCTCCACGGTGACGAGCCCGAACTCGGCGGCCACGAAGAAGCCGTTGGCGAGAATCAGCAGAAATGCCGCCCCGAGAAGCAGCAGGTAAGTCGTCATGCCGCCGCCTCCCTGGTCAGTCCAGTCCCGGTATGTCGGGAGGGGGCGGCGCATGTACTACAGGACGAACCGTCCATCGCCGGAGGGAGTCACTCCTCGGGTAGCAGGAGCCCCTGGGGGCCGGGCGGGCCCGTCAGGGGCGGGGCGGCACACCGGGCGTGCCCCGCCACCAGATTAATCAAGACCCGGCCCGAAGCGTCAGCCCTGCGGGGTGCGGGCGTCGGCGAGGGCGCGCAGGGCGCGGGCGTCGGCGATGGCCTGTGCCTTGGCGATGCCGGGCTGGATGCCCATCGCGGGCAGGCTCGTGCCGTCGCTGAGGTTGAGGAACACCCACGGGTCGCCGGGGCGCAGGTTCACCTGGACGATCTCGGCCCAGGCGAGGCGCCTGCTGGTGGCGATGTTGACGACGGTCACGCCCGACTCGTCGGCGACGACCTTCGGCCTGCTCAGGAGCGCGAGCACGCCGGAGAGCAGGGCGCCGGTGAAGATGAAACTGGTCCGCTCCCCCGGGCTGAGGCCCGGGATGAGCAGGGCGATCACCGTGAGGACCACGAGGATCGCGGCTCCCGCGGTGAGCAGCACGGCCCTGGTCCGGCCGGGCCGGAACGTGACGGGAAGGGCGGGAAGGTGCGTCTGGTCGGGCATGGCCGGGGTCTCCTGCCGGGTCATCAGAGGCGGCAGGCGTGGATGGCCGTGGTCAGGATCGCGCGCGCCCCGAGGTCGTACAGGTCGTCCATGACGCGCTGCGCCTCCTTGGCCGGGACCATGGAGCGCACGGCGACCCAGCCCTCGTTGTGCAGCGGCGAGATCGTCGGCGACTCGAGACCCGGGGTGAGGGCGACGGCCCGCTCCAGGTGCTCGGCGCGGCAGTCGTAGTCCATCATCACGTACGACCTGGCGACCAGGACGCCCTGCAGGCGGCGCAGGAACTGCTGCACCTTCGGGTCGTCGGTGTCCGCGCCGGTGCGCCGGATGACGACCGCCTCGGACCTCATGATCGGCTCGCCGAAGACCTCGAGGCCCGCGTTCCGCAGCGAGGTGCCGGTCTCCACGACGTCCGCGATGACCTGGGCGACGCCCAGTTCGATGGCGGTCTCGACGGCGCCGTCCAGGTGCACGACGGAGGCGGCCACGCCGCTGTCCGCGAGGTGCTTGGCGACGATTCCCTCGTACGAGGTCGCGACGGTCTTGCCGGCGAGGTCCTCGATGGCGGTCGCCGTGCCCGGCTTCGCGGCGAACCGGAAGGTGGAGCGGGCGAAGCCGAGCGGCAGGATCGGCTCGGCGTCGGCACCGGAGTCGACCAGGAGGTCCTGGCCGGTGATGCCGATGTCGAGCCTGCCGGTCGCGACGTAGATCGCGATGTCCTTGGGCCGCAGGTAGAAGAACTCGACCTCGTTCTCGGGGTCGACGAGGACGAGCTCCTTGGACTCCTTGCGCTGCTGGTATCCGGCCTCATGGAGCATCGCCGACGCAGGTCCGGACAGTGAACCCTTGTTGGGGACGGCGATGCGCAGCATGAGGCGGGATTCCTTTGCGTTAAGGGGAGTCGGGTCGGGCTTGGGCGTACGGCTCAGAGATGGGCGTACACGTCGTCGAGCGAGATGCCGCGGGCGACCATCATCACCTGCACGTGGTACAGGAGCTGCGAGATCTCCTCGGCGGCGGCTTCCTTGCCCTCGTGCTCGGCGGCCATCCAGACTTCGGCGGCCTCCTCGACGACCTTCTTGCCGATGGCATGGACGCCCTTGTCGACCAGCTCGGCGGTGCGGGAGGTTGCGGGGTCGCCGTTGGCGGCCTTGTGCTGGAGCTCGGCGAAGAGCTCCTCGAAAGTCTTCTTGGACATGATGTCGCTTACTTTACGCGGCTCCTCGGCCCGCTCACCGCCAGGGCTCGGAGACGGAACGCAGCGTCGTCGCCGTGGCGACGGCCGCGGTGACCGCTTCGTGCCCCTTGTCCTCGCGGGAGCCCTCGATGCCCGCGCGGTCCAGGGCCTGCTCCTCGGTGTCACAGGTCAGCACGCCGAAGCCGACGGGCACCCCGGTGTCGATGCTGACCTGGGTCAGGCCCTGGGTGACGCCCTGGCACACGTACTCGAAGTGCGGGGTGCCGCCGCGGATGACGACGCCGAGCGCCACGATCGCGTCGTAGCCGCGGCCCGCGAGGACCTTGGCGACGACCGGCAGCTCGAAGCTGCCGGGCACGCGCAGGACGGTCGGCTCGTCGATGCCGAGCTCGTGCAGGGCGCGCAGCGCGCCGTCGACGAGGCCGTCCATGACCTTCTCGTGCCACTGCGCGGCGATCACCGCGACCCGCAGGTCGCCGCAGTTCTTCACGCTCAGTTCGGGTGCACCCTTGCCGCTCACGCGCTTCTCCTGGTTCTTGTACGGGATTTCCTGGGTCAGTACTTACTGGTTGCCGCAGGCCGACACCTCGGGCGTGTCGAGCCCGGGCAGGTCGTGCCCCATCCGGTCCCGCTTGGTGCGCAGGTAGCGGAGGTTGTGCTCGCCCGCGTGGACCGCCATTGGCTCGCGTCCGGTGACCTTCAGGCCGTGCCGGACGACCGCGTCGGTCTTGTCGGGGTTGTTGGTCATCAGGCGCAGGCTGCGGACACCGAGGTCGTCGAGGATCCGGGCGCCGGCGCCGTAGTCCCTGGCGTCGGCAGGCAGGCCGAGCTCCAGGTTGGCGTCCAGGGTGTCGCTGCCGCGCTCCTGGAGTTCGTACGCGCGCAGCTTGGACAGCAGACCGATGCCGCGCCCCTCGTGGCCGCGGAGATAGACCACGACGCCGCGTCCCTCCTCCGTGATGCGCCGCATGGACGCCTCGAGCTGGGGGCCGCAGTCGCAGCGCAGCGAGTGGAAGACGTCGCCGGTCAGGCACTCGGAGTGGATGCGGACCAGGACGTCGTCGCCCTCGCCGATGTCGCCGTGGACCAGGGCGACGTGCTCCACGCCGTCGACCGTGGAGCGGTAGCCGTACGCCGTGAACTCGCCGAACGCGGTGGGCAGGCGGACCTCGGCCTCGCGGCGGACCGTCGGCTCGGAGGAGCGGCGGTAGGCGATCAGGTCCTCGATGGAGATGATCGTCAGGCCGTGCTTGCGGGCGAACGGGATCAGCTCCGGCAGGCGGAGCATCGTGCCGTCCTCGCCCGCGATCTCGACGATGGCCCCGGCGGGGCGCAGGCCCGCGAGCCGGGCCAGGTCGACCGCGGCCTCGGTGTGGCCGTTGCGCGCCAGGACGCCGCCGGACTTGGCGCGCAGCGGGAAGATGTGGCCGGGCCGCACGAAGTCGGCCGGCTCGAAGGCGCCCGCAGCGAGCATCTGGAGCGTGGTGGCGCGGTCGGCGGCCGAGATGCCGGTGGTGACGCCGTGCGCGGCGCTCGCGTCGACGGAGACGGTGAAGGCCGTCCGCATCGACTCGGTGTTGTTCTCGACCATCTGCGGGAGCTCGAGCCGGTCCAGCTCGTCGCCCTCCATGGGCGCGCAGATCAGGCCGCGGCACTCGCTCATCATGAACGCGATGATCTCGGGGGTCGCCTTCTCGGCGGCGATGACGAGGTCGCCCTCGTTCTCGCGGTCCTCGTCGTCGACGACCACGACGGGCCGCCCGGCGGCGATGTCGCGGATGGCCGCCTCTACGGGGTCGAGGGCCAGGTCCGAGGCGTCTTCCTCATGACCCGTGCTGTACCAAACAGGTGCCGCAGTCATGCCGGGGCTCCTTCCATGACGGGCTGCGAGGACGCGGTGCGCGACCGCAGCCACCAGTCGCGCAGGCCCCACAGGACGAGGGCGAGGTAGATGACGTACACAAGGCCGGAGAAGGCGAGGCCGCTGCTGAACGCGAGCGGCACGCCGACCACGTCAACCAGCAGCCAGGCGAACCAGAACTCCACGAGACCGCGCGCCTGGGCGACCATCGCGGCGAGCGTGCCGACGAAGATGTAGGCGTCGGGCCAGGGGTTCCAGGACAGATCGGGTACGGCGGAGAACAGGGCGCCGACCGCGAGGGTGCCGAGGGCGGTGCCGCCGAGCAGCACGCCGCGCTCCTTCCACGTCGCGAACCGGACGGCGATGGAGCCGTCCTGCGCCTGCTGCTTGCCGTTGGTCCACAGTCGCCAGCCCCACAGGGCGACGCCGATGACGAGCAGCTGCTTGCCGACGCCGCCGGAGAGCTGCGCGGACGCGTACGCGGCGACGAGGATGACGCCGGACAGGAACTGGGCGGGCCAGGTCCATATGGAGCGCCGCCAGCCGAGGGCGAGGGCGATCAGGCCGACGGTGTTGCCCACCATGTCGGACCAGATCACATGCTGCCCGAAGGCCGTGAAGGCTTCGGAGTTGAGCCAGTTCACTGCGTGGCCTCCTGAGCGGAAGAGGGTGCGGCGCCATGAGCGACACGGTCGCCGAGCATCCGCTCGACGTACTTCGCGATGACGTCGACCTCGAGGTTGACCGGGTCGCCGGGCTGCTTGATGCCGAGCGTGGTCAGCGCGAGGGTGGTGGGGATGAGGCTGATGGTGAAGTAGTCGGGTCCCGCGTCGACGACGGTCAGGCTCACGCCGTCCACCGTGATGGAGCCCTTCTCCACCACGTAGCGGGCGAGGCCTGCGGGGAGCGAGACCTTGACGATCTCCCAGTTCTCGGACGGCTTGCGCTCGACGATCTCGCCGGTGCCGTCCACGTGGCCCTGCACGATGTGCCCGCCGAGGCGGTCGCCGACGGCCGTGGGCCGCTCCAGGTTGACCCGCGAGCCGACCGCGAGCGCGCCGAGGCTGGAGCGGTCGAGCGTCTCGGCCATCACATCGGCGGTGAACTCGTCGCCCTCGTGCTCCACGACCGTCAGACAGACGCCGTTGACCGCGATGGAGTCGCCGTGCTTCGCGCCTTCGGTGACGACGGGGCCACGGAGGCGGAAGCGCGAGGCGTCGGCCAGCTTCTCGACGGCGGTGATCTCGCCCAGCTCTTCGACGATTCCGGTGAACACTCAGTGCTCCTTCGCTGCAAGGGTGGCGGTGATGCGCAGATCGGGGCCGATGCGGACGGTCTCGCTCACGTCGAGCCGCAACGCTTCGGTGATGGTCGTGATTCCGCCGCCCGCGAGGACGGTGGGGCCCGCGCCGAGCAGCACGGGGGCGAGGTAGCCGACGACGCGGTCGACGGCGCCCGCGGCGACGAACGCTCCGGCGAGCGTCGGCCCGCCTTCGAGGAGTACGGATCGCACCCCGCGCGCGTGGAGCTCGGCGAGGAGGGTTTGGATGTCCAACCCGCCCTCCGCGCGCGGGAGTCGCACCGTTTCGGCTTCAAGTGCTTCAAGTGCTTCCAGCTCGGTGGTCGCGTCCTCGGCGACCGCGACGAGCGTGGGCGCGGCGTCGTCCAGGACGCGCGCTCCGGGCGTGACGGCGGTGGCGTTGGTGTCGACGACGACGCGCAGCGGCTGTACGGCGCCCTCAATGCCCCGTACGGCGAGGTGCGGGTCGTCGGCACGCTGGGTGCCGGAGCCGACCACGACCGCGTCGCACTCGGCGCGCAGCCGGTGCACGTCGGCGCGGGCCTCGGCGGAGGTGATCCAGCGGCTCGTGCCGTCGGCGGCGGCGATGCGGCCGTCGAGTGTCGCGGCGTACTTCCAGGTGACGTACGGGCGGCCGAGCCGCACGGAGGTCAGCCAGGCGGCGTTCCCCGCGGCGGCCTCGTCCTCCAACAGGCCCGATTCCACGTCGATTCCGGCGGTACGCAGTCGCTGTGCGCCGCCGGTCGCGGTGGGGTTCGGGTCGCCGACCGCGTAGACGACGCGGGCGATCCCCGCGTCGATGAGCGCCTGGGCGCAGGGTCCCGTGCGTCCGGTGTGGTTGCAGGGTTCGAGGGTGACCAGGGCGGTGGCGCCGCGGGCCTTGTCGCCGGCCGCGCGCAGAGCGTGGACCTCGGCGTGTGGGCCGCCCGCGCGCTGGTGATGGCCCTCGCCGACGGTCCGGCCAGAGGCGTCGATGATGACGCAGCCGACGATCGGATTGGGGCTGGTGGAACCGAGTCCGAGAGCGGCGAGCGCGATCGCGCGGCGCATGGCGATGCGCTCATGGTCGTTCGCTGCGGCTGCGGTGGCCACCGGGTCCTCCTGCCTCATAGGGCACGGACTCCGGGGCCTGTCGATGACGACAGAACGTACGGACTGCGGCATTGGGAGCGACGCCGGAAAACGAGACTTCTCCCTGGGGAACCCGAAAGAGACGGGTATCCCAAAAACAAGCCACTCGGCGACGTGCACGAATGCCCGCCCGCCGCGCACTGCCTCCCATCCGGACTTTCACCGTCGGTCCAGGAATTTCACCTGGTCAACCGGTCGCTGGAGGCGACCGGGTCGCGGACTATAACCGCCGGTTCGGAATTACACCGACCCCGGAGTGCGCTGCTTTTGGTACGAGGCCAGTCTGCCACGCCTGATCGACGCCCATACGGGCGAACCCCTGTGGCCTGGCTCACAGGAGCCGCTCGTACCGCTTTGACCGGCTGCGATGCGCCGCTCTCTGGCACGCTGAACGCGTGACGACAGCATCACTCGCCGAAGAGTTCGAGTCCCACCGCCCCCGGATGTTCTCCCTCGCCTACCGCATGCTCGGCTCCGCGCAGGAGGCCGAGGACACCGTCCAGGACGCGTATCTGCGGTGGAGCGGCGCCCGGCGCGCGGACATCGGCCGGCCTGCTGCCTGGCTGGCCAAGGTCGTCACCAACCTCTGCCTGAACAGGCTGACCTCGGCGCGGGCCCGGCGTGAGCAGTACGTGGGGCCCTGGCTGCCGGAGCCGGTGATCACGTCCGGCGGTGCGCTCGGCCCCCTGGAGTCGGCGGAGCAGCGGGACGCGGTGTCGATGGCGCTGCTCATCCTGCTCGAGCGGCTCACGCCGGTGGAGCGCGCGGTGTTCGTGCTGCGGGAGGCGTTCGCGTACAGCCACCGGGAGATCGCCGGAGTGCTCGGCATCGGCGAGGCCAACTGCCGCCAGCTGTACCGCAGGGCCACGCTGGCGGTGGCCGAGGAGCAGGCGCGGTTCGAGGCCGCGGCGGAGCGGCGCCAGGAGTTCGTGGAGTCGTTCATCGCGGCGGCCCGTGACGGCGATCTGGCGGGCCTGGAGAAGGTCCTCGCCGCGGACGTGACGTATTGGGGCGACGGCGGCGGCAAGGTCACCTCCGCGCGCAGGCCGATCGTCGGGCGCGAGAAGGTGGTGCGCTTCCTGGTGGGCGGCATGGAGAAATTCGTCCAAGCCATGGATCTCGCGTACGCCGAGGTCAACGGCGCGCCTGCGATCGTGGCGACGCTGGAGGGCACGGTGGTGGGCGTCGCGACGTTCGAGTTCCGGGATGACGGCCTGGTCAGCGCCCTGCGGGCGGTGGTCAATCCCGACAAGCTCGGCTTCGTCGCCGGGCAGCTGTCACATTCCTGATCACTGCCCGGTTCTCAGCTGGTGACGGACGCCGGTGCGGCGTCCCGGACAGCGAAGGAGCCTTGCGATGACCACGATCCTGGTGACCGGCGGCACGGGAACCCTCGGCCGCCCGGTGGTGGAGCGACTGCGGGCGGACAGCCATGACGTACGCGTCCTGAGCCGCCGCTCCCCGTCGTACGCCGTCGATCTGCGCGAGGGCACGGGGCTCGACGCGGCCATGGCGGGCGCGGACGTGATCGTGCACTGTGCGAGCAGCCCGCGCGGGGGCGACGAGCAGGCCGCACGCCATCTGATCGAGGCCGCGCGGCGGGCCGGCGTCGGGCACCTCGTCTACATCTCGATCGTCGGCATCGACCGGGTGCCGCTCGGCTACTACAAGACGAAGCTCGCCGTGGAGCGGCTGATCGAGGAGTCGGGCCTCGGCTGGACGGTGCTGCGGACCACGCAGTTCCACGATCTCGTCCTGCAGGTCCTGCAGAGTTCGGCGAAGCTGCCGGTGATGCTGCTGCCTTCGGGGGTCGGCGACCAGCCGGTCGAGGTCGGCGAAGTGGCGGACCGGCTGGCCGAGTTGGCGGCGGCGCCGCCCGCCGGGCGGGTCGAGGACATGGGCGGGCCCGAGGTGCGTACGTTCCCGGACCTTGCCCGCGCCTACCTGCGGGCGAGCGGCAAGAGGCGCCCGCTGGTGCCGCTGCGGCTCGCGGGCAAGACGTACCGGGCGTTCCGCGCGGGCGGTCACCTGGCGCCCGAACAGGCTGTGGGGAAGGGGACGTTCGAGGAGTTCCTGGCGGGTCGGTTCGGCGGGCATTGACCAGCCCGTCGAGGGGGTCCCCCCTGCTCTTTAAGAGCTTGGGGGAGTTTGAGGACGAACTCGGCGAAGCCGGTGACAGACGGCGCGCCCACCGCCGCCTGCCGCCCCGGAGGGTTCAGCGCCCCGGCCCGAACAACTCCTCCTGCGCCGCCTCCCTGGCGGCAAGCAGCGCCCCCGCGAGCACGGCGGAGCCGCCCAGCGTGCTCGCCCTGACCTCGGTACGCAGGGGGGACATGGCGGTGACGCGCTCCCCGACGCGGGCGGCGAGCGCGTCGCCGCCGGCCCGGCCCAGCTCGCCGCCGAGGACGACGCAGCCGGGGTCGAGGATGGCGGCCATCGCGGCGGCGCCGACGGCGATCCGGTCGGCGGCGGCGTCGAGATAGCCGCCGTGGCCGGTCGCGACGGCGCGGCCCAGCACGTCGGCGGCGCTCTCCCCCGGCTCAAGGAGCCCGTGCTCGGCGCCCAGTTCGCGCAGCGCGGCCGCGCAGGCCAGTGAGTGGAAGCCGCCGTCGCAGCCGGTGGCGGACGGCAGCGACGCGGTGCCGGGCACGGGCAGGAAGCCGATCTCCCCGGTGCCGCCCGAGGCGCCGCGGCGCAGCGCCCCGTCGAGGACGACAGCGGCACCGACGCCCTCGCCGAGCCAGAGCAGGACGAAGGTGTCGCGGTCCCTGGCGGCGCCTTCGCGCTGTTCGGCGCGGGCGGCGAGGTTGGTCTCGTTCTCGACGAGGACGCGGGCCGGCAGCCGCTCCTGGAGCGCGCCCGCGAGCCTGCGGTGCCAGGCGGGCAGCGAGGTGGTGTCGCGCAGCTCGCCGGATGCGGGGTCGATGAGGCCGGGGGCGCCGATGCCCACGGTGTGCAGCCGCCGGGCGCCGCCCTCGTGGGCGGTGCGTTCGACGAGGGCGACGGCGCGCTCCACGGCGGGCTCGGTTCCGGTGTCGCCGCCGATGGGCAGCGATGCCTCGGCGAGCACCGCGCCGAGCAGATCGGTGACCACCACGGAGAGGCCTCCGGTGCGTACGTCGAGGGCCGCGAGGTGGGCCCGGTCGGCGACGATCCCGTACAGACGGGCGTTGGGGCCTCGGCGCTGGGCGCCCGCCTCCCCCACCACCGTGATCAGCCCCGAGCCCTGCAGACGCTCGACGAGATCGGCGACCGACGGCCGGGACAGACCGGTCAGCTGCTTCAACTGGTTGGCCGTCAGCGGTCCTTCGCGCTGCAGGAGCCCCAGGGCGAGCCGGTCGTTGATGGCCCGGGCGGTGCTCGGTGATGCGGGCATGCCGGGGATCCTTCCATAAAGCCGCTATTTATCAGGCAGGGTTCCTGATAGTTTACGTCGCCGTAGCGGGGCGGTACCTGTCGCCGTAGCGGGGCAGCACGCTGGGAGGGGCGGAGCATCGATGAGTGAAGTGGTCTACGACGCACGGCAGTTGAAGCGGGCGCGGTACGCCGTGGCCGCCGTCTTCTGTGTGCACGGCGCCGTCACGGGCTCCTTCGCCACCCGCGTCCCCTGGATCCAGGAGCACGCCGACCTCAGCGCGGGCCTCCTCGGCCTGGCCCTGGCCTTCCCCGCGATCGGCGCGTCGGTGGCGATGCCGCTGGCCGGCTGGGTCAGCCACCGCTTCGGTGCCCGCACGGCGCTGCGCGGCCTGCTCGCCCTGTGGACGATGGCGCTGATCCTGCCCTCGCTCGCGCCGAACCTGCTCACGCTCTGCCTGGCCCTGTTCGTGTACGGCGCCACCGCGGGCATGTCGGACGTGGCGATGAACGCGCTCGGCGTCGAGATCGAGACCCGCATGAAGAAGTCGATCATGTCGGGGCTGCACGGCATGTGGAGCGTCGGCGCCCTGATCGGCTCCGCGGCGGGCACGGTCGCCGCCCACCTCGGCTCGGACGCCCGCCTTCACCACGCGCTCGCAGCCGTGGCGCTCACCGCGATCGGCCTCGTCGCCTGTCAGGGCGTGCTCGACCTGCAGGCGGCCCCCGAGGAGGAGGCGCCGCCGCGCTTCTCGCTGCCGCCCAAGTCGGCCCTGCTCATCGGCGCGGTCGGCTTCTGCGCGGTCTTCGCGGAGGGCGCGAGCCTGGACTGGTCGGCGGTCTATCTGCGGGACGTCCTGGACAGCTCGGCCGGGCTGGCCGCGGCCTGCACCACCGGGTTCACGCTCACCATGGCGATCGCACGGCTCGCGGGCGACGCGGTGGTGGACCGGTTCGGGGCGGTGCGCACGGTGCGGGTCGGCGGCGTGGTCGCGGCGCTCGGCGGGGTGCTCGTGGTGGCTGCGCCCCATCCGGCCATGGCCATGGGCGGCTTCGCCCTGATGGGACTCGGCATCGCGGTCGTGGTGCCGCTCGCCTTCGCCGCGGCCGGGCGCAGCGGCCCGAACCCCAGTCAGGCCATCGCGGGCGTCGCGACCATCACGTACACATCGGGTCTGATCGCCCCGTCGGCGATCGGCACGCTCGCCGACGCGACGAGCCTGGTCGTCTCCTTCGGCCTGGTGACGGTGCTCGCCTGCGGGCTCGCGGTGTTCGCGGGCGTCCTGCGCACGGACGGCCGCGACGCGACGCCGGTCGCTCCGGCGGATGCGACGGCGCCGGGCCCGAAGGCCTGAACCCCCCATCGCCTGCCGGAACCGGCCGTCGCCTGAAACACCTGCCGAGCATCCGCGGACCTTACGCCCGTTTAACATTGCGCTGACTCATTCAGGTCTTGACAACAGGTCGGGCGCACAGAAGGCGGAACAGAACCATGGATCTCGGCGTGCGCTGGAGACTGCACGGAGACGGGCGCACCCCCGCGCCCGGAGCCGTCGTCCGACCTGACGAGCGGCTCTCCTGGCCGCGGACCTTCGGGCTCGGCGCCCAGCACGTCGTCGCCATGTTCGGTGCGTCGTTCGTGGCGCCGGTCCTGATGGGCCTCGACCCGAACCTGGCGATCATGATGTCGGGCGTCGCGACCGCCATCTTCCTGCTCGCCACGCGTGGCCGGGTGCCCAGCTACCTGGGCTGTTCGCTCTCCTTCGTCGGCGTGGCCGCCGTCATCCGCGCGCAGGGCGGCTCATCGGCGACCGTGACGGGCGCGGTCTTCGTGGTCGGCGCCGCGCTCTTCCTGGTGGGCCTCGCCGTCCAGAAGTTCGGTGCGCGGATCATCCACGCCGCGATGCCCCCGATCGTCACCGGCGCCGTCGTCATGCTCATCGGCTTCAACCTGGCCCCGGTCACCGCGTCCACGTACTGGCCGCAGGACCAGTGGACGGCCCTCCTGGTGATGCTGTTCACCGGTCTGGCCGTGGTGTGCCTGCGCGGATTCTGGTCACGTATCGCGATCTTCCTGGGGCTGATCTTCGGGTACGCCCTGTCCTGGGCCCTCGACCTGGTCTTCGGCAAGATCCACTCGGCGGACGGCTCCGGCAAGGTCGTCGACCACTGGCGCCTGGACCTCTCCGCCGTCGGCAACGCCGACTGGATCGGCCTGCCGTCCTTCCACGCCCCGAGCTTCGAGTGGTCGGCGATCCTGGTCGCGCTGCCCGTCGTGATCGCGCTGGTCGCCGAGAACGCGGGCCACGTCAAGGCCGTCGGCGAGATGACCGGCGACGACCTGGACGACAAGCTCGGCACCGCGATCTCCGCCGACGGCGCCGCGTCCATGCTCTCCACGGCGGTCGGCGGCCCGCCCAACACGACGTACTCCGAGAACATCGGCGTGATGGCCGCGACCCGCGTCTACTCCACCGCCGCGTACTGGGCGGCCGCGTGCTTCGCCCTGCTCTTCGGCCTCTGCCCCAAGTTCGGCGCGGTCGTCGCGGCCATCCCGGGCGGTGTGCTCGGCGGCATCACCGTCATCCTCTACGGCATGATCGGCCTGCTCGGCGCCCAGATCTGGATCAACGCCAAGGTGGATCTGCGCAATCCGCTGAACCTGGTCCCGGCCGCCGCGGGCATCATCATCGGCGTCGGCGGCGTCTCCCTGAAGATCACCGACAACTTCGAGCTGAGCGGCATCGCGCTCGGCACGATCGTGGTCATCACCGGCTATCACGTGCTGCGCGCGTTCGCGCCCCCGCACCTCAAGACGCAGGAGCCCCTGCTCGACGAGGGCACGTCCTCGTACGACGAGGCCGACGGGGCCGACGGGGCCCCGGAAACGGGCGCCGACGACTCTCAGCCACGCGCCAAGTCGTAGGCGTACCCGGGTGTGAAGGTCCCCGGCGCGCCCTTGCAGCCGTCGGACTCGCCCGGCAGCTTGATCCACAGATAGGCGTCGATGCGGGCCTGGCCGGTGCGCAGCGTCGGGCTCTGCCCGAGCTTGCGGCCCGCCGGGTCGCACCACTCGCCGTCGGCCGGGGCGCCGTTGCCGTTGCGGCTGGTGTCGATGACGGCGCCGAGGCCCGAAGGGCCGCCGAGCGCGGCAAGGACCTTGCGGGCGTAGGCGGCCTCGTCGGCGGTGCGGTGGAAGTTCGAGACGTTGGTGAAGACGCCGTCGGACGACGCCGCCGACGCGGCGCCCGCCGCGCGCAGCCGTCCGGCCTGCTTCGTGGCGGCGTTCCAGCCCGAGTGCCCGGCGTCGTAGTAGACCCGGGCCTTGGGATTGGCCGCCTTTAGCGTGCGGCCCGCGCGGGCCAGCGAGGCGTACCGGTCGGCCCGTTCGCCCGCCGACAGGCACTCGGAGAGCGCGATCGCGTCCGGTTCGAGGATGACGATGACCTCGCCGGAGCCGAGCCCCGCGGCGAACTTCTCGATCCACGCGTCGTACGCCGCGAGATCCGGCGCCCCGCCTTCCGAGGCACCCCCGCAGTCGCGGTCCGGTATCGCGTACGGAACGACGACGGGCACCCGGCCGCCGGCGCCCGACGTCACGGCCCGCACGCGTGACGTGATGGTCCCCGGCGAGTAGTCGGCGAACCAGACGGCGGCCGGCTGAGCGGCGATCTTCGACTCTATGAGCGGCCGCCGCGGGTCGCCGCGGTTGGCCCTGACCCAGTCGAGCACCTGCGAATCGCCGTACCGGTAGAGGGAGTTGGCGGCCGGCTTCTCCGCGCGCTGCGTCGACGGCTCCGGTTTCGGCTCAGGCTTCGGTTTCGGTTTCGGCTTCGGCTTCGCGGAGGACTTGGCCGGGGACGGCTTCGCCGAGGACTCGGAAGCGGACGGCGTCGGCACCGCGGGCAGCGGTTCGAGCGTCGGCGACTTCGTCACCTTCGGGCGCGCCTGGTCCTTGCCGCCGCCCTCGTCGAGCGCGGACACCATGCCCGTGACGGTGCCGACGGCGGCCACCACCGAGGCCGCCGCCACCATGACCCCATGGCGGGCGGCGCTCCTGCGCTCGGCCCGCCGTCCGGCGCGATGTCGTGCGCGATTGCCTGACACGGTGCTGCTCCTCCCCCTCCCCGTGTCCCCCCGGACACGGTGTACTGCTCCCCTCCCCAGGGGCACACACGGACGCCGTTCCCCCGTTCTGGGGAAGCGTCCGGTGCGGTGACACTCGGGCCAGCCTATGACTGGGACCCTGCCACCATGGCGCAGTTGGAGCGGTTTGCGGAGTTCACAGGCCCGGCACAGGGGGTTGACGGGGTGGTGACGCGGATGCGCTCGCTCGGTGCGGACCTCCCGTCGGGCGACGGGGTCGGCGTCTTCAACGGGGTCTATCTCTCGGTCACCGAAGAGGTCGACCGGCACCTGGACAGCGGCCGGTTCGCCGACTCCGGGGCCGCGATCACGCTGGACGTGCTGTTCGCCGAGCGCTATCTGCGGGCCGTCGACGCGGCGGCCGACCAGCACAGGTCGCCGGCGTGCTGGCGGCCCCTGCTGCAGTTCCGCCGCCATCCCGGTGTACGTCCGCTGCAGTTCGCGCTCGCGGGCATCAATGCGCACATCGGGCACGATCTGCCGCTGGCCGTCGTGGACACCTGTCGTACGCTCGGCTGCGAACCGGCGGACGTCGAGGACGAGTTCGATCGCGTGGGCGACATCCTCGTCTCGCTGGAGGAACGCATCCGCGAGGATCTGATGCCGGGCCCCGATCTCTTCCAGATCGCCGATCCACTGACACATCTCGTGGGCTCCTGGAGCCTGGAGCGGGCCCGGGACGGAGCGTGGGCGACGGCGCGGGCCCTGTGGGCGCTGCGTGGACTCCCGGGCGTGGCCGAGGAGTTGCGTACCCGCCTGGACGGCGCGGCGGGCCTGGTGGGCCGCATGCTGCTCACCCCGCTGCCGGACTGATCCGGCCGGACAGGGCCCTCCGCTCCGGGAACTCCCGCGTGATCGCCGTACGTTGACGCGTGGGACCCCTGATGCGAAGGAGCACCACCATGGCCACTCGACTCGGACTGAGCCTCCCGCAGGGCCGGCAGTACAGCATGGGACGAGACGTCCCGGCGGTCGCCCGAGCCGCCGAGGAGATCGGGTACGAGAGCCTGTGGGTCTACGAACGCATCCTGTTCCCCGAGCCCGCCACCCAGGGGCTCTACGGCATAGAGGGCCTGCCCTGGCCCGACACCTACCGCTCGGTGCCCGACCCGCTGATCACCCTGACGCTTGCCGCGGCCGCCACGGAACGGGCCCGCCTGGGCACCAGCGTCCTGGTCGCCCCGCTGCACGTGCCGTTCCAGCTGGCGCGCTCCCTGGCCAGTTTGGACGCGGCGAGCGGCGGCCGCGTCGTCGCGGGCCTGGGCACGGGCTGGTCCCTCGACGAGTACGCGGCGGCGAGCGTGGCCCCGTTCAAGAAGCGCGGCCAGGTCCTCGACGAGCTGATCGACGTCTGCCACGCGGTCTGGGGCCCGGACCCGGTGTCGTACGAGGGCGAGCTGACGACCATCGCGTCGGCCGTGGTCGGCCCGAAGCCGGCCCGCCCCATCCCGATCCTGCTGCCCGCCAACAGCCCGCGCGCGCTGCGCAGGCTCATCGAACGCGCGGACGGCTGGATGCCGGTCGGCATGGGCGCCGACGCGCTCGCCACCCAATGGAAGCAGGTCCAGGAAGCCGCCGCCGAGCAGGGCCGCAAGGACCCGGTCCAGAGCGTCCTGCGGGTCAACACGCGCTACACGGCGAAGCCGTACGAGGGCGAGAGCCGCGCCCCCTTCCAGGGCAACGTCGCCCAGATCGTCGAGGACCTGGCGGCGCACGCCGCGGTGGGCGCGGTGGAGGAGATCCTCATCGAACTGCAGGGCAGCGCAAGGGACGGCGAGGAACTGAAGGACTTGGCGGCAGAGGTGTACGAGACGGCGCGAGCCGCCGGGGTGTAAGAGACCCCGGCTGGGGCGCCCCGAAGGGGCGCGGGGAACTGCGCGACCAGCCACGACGGCCCGCCACACTCCCACGCGCCCCAGGCAAACGGCGCTCCTGAATCAGTCCTCAGGCAACTCGACGGGCGCGATCTCGTCGTACACGTCCCCCGGCCCGGGATTGGTCGCGTCCGTCCCACCACCGAAGTGGTTCATGACGCCCCAGACCGCGTTCAACGCGGTCGTCACGGCACCCTCGGCCCAGCCCGCCGTCCAGGAGATGTCATCCCCGGCGAGGAAGATCCCCCGCTTGTCCGCCGGCAGGCGATCCTGCATGAAGTGCGTGAACAGCCGCCGCTGGTAGCGGTAGTGCCCCGGCAGGTTCGCCTTGAAGGCACCCATGAAGTAGGGCTCGTTCTCCCACGACACCGTCACCGGGTTACCGATGATGTGCTTCCTGATGTCGACCTTCGGGTAGATCTCGCCGAGCGACTTCAGCATGACCTCCATGCGCTCGTTCGCCGACAGCGGGAGCCACTTCAGGCTGTCGTCGCACCAGGTGTAGGAGAGGCAGATGACGGCGGGCTTGTCCGGCCCGTCGTCGAGCAGGTAGGTGCCCCGGGTCATGCGGTCCGTCAGCGTCATCGACATGACGTCACGCCCGGTCGGGTTTCCCCTGTCGTCGACGGCCTTGTCCAGCCAGAAGGGCCGGTCGACCGGGACGAAGAGCTTGGAGGACTCCATGTAGTGGGTCCGCTCCATCGCCGTCCAGTGGTCGATGGGGAAGAGCGAGTCGTCGCACGCGATCTTGGAGAGCAGCATCCAGGACTGGGCGGTGAAGATCGCCGCAGGGTACGTACGGATGTCGCCGGAGGCGTCCGTCACGGTGACCCGGTTGCCCGCGGTGCGGTCGAGCCGCGTCACGGCGGGCTTGGGCTCGCCGCCCTCGTGCAGCGACTTCAGGGACGTACCGAGATCCCAGTGCACGATCTTCTGCGGCTCGCGCTCCCACAGGCGCAGCGGCAGCTGCTGGCTGCCGCCGACGATGCCGCGGTGGTAGTCGTCGGCCTCGGTGTAGACGACCCGCAGGATCTCCAGGATGGAGTTGGGGAAGTCGGTGTCCCAGCCGCCGGTGCCGAAGCCGACCTGGCCGAAGATCTCGCGGTGCCGGAAGGACTTGAAGGCCTCGGACTCGCAGAGGAAGCCGTAGAAGGTCTGGTTGTCGAGCTTCTCGACGAGCCTGGACCAGATCTCGCGGATCTTGGGCACGTCGCGCTCGCGCAGGGCGCGGTTCATGTCGGAGAAGTCCGCGCCCTCCTCCAGACAGGCGTTCCAGGCGTTCATCACGTCGCGGTAGACCTGCGGCAGGTCGTCGACGGACGTCGCGTAGTGGGACTCGCCCTTGAGGTCGACGACCGTCGAAGGGGTCGACTCCGCGAGGGGGTTGGGGAACGCCTTGGTCTTCAGGCCGACCAGGTCGATGTAGTGCTGCAGGGCCGTCGAGGACGGCGGGAAGCGCATCGCGCCCATCTCGGCGGTGAGCGAGTCGTCGCAGCCCTCGAAGCCGACGGTGCGAAGCCGGCCGCCGATCTGGTCGGCCTCGTAGACGACGGGCTTGAGGCCCATCTTCATCAGCTCGTACGCGGCGATGATGCCGGAGAGGCCGCCGCCGATGACGGCGACCTCGGTGCCGTGCTCGGTCGCCGGTATCTGGCCCAGGCCCGCCGGGTGCGCGAGGAAGTCGTCGTACGCGTAGGGGAAGTCGGGACCGAACATGGTGATCGGCGGCTGCGCGTCGGTGTGCTGGACGGCATTGGGCACCGTGGACGTCATGGGGTACGGACTCCTTGCGGGAACGGCAGAACAGAAGAAGGGGAAGCTCGAGAGAGGGTCAGATCAGCGACGCGTACAGCCCCGGGCGGCGATCGCGCAGATAGGGGTTGTTCTCGCGCGACGCGGCCAGGAACTCCGGGTCGGCGTCGCCGAACACCAGCTGTTCGTCCCGTCCGGCGCGGGCGCGGGCGACGCCGTCGGGACCGGCGAGCGTGGAGAGCCCGACGAACTCGAACTCCCCTTCCTTGCCGACCCGGTTGACGTACGCCACGTACATCTGGTTCTCGAAGGCCCGCACCGGCACGACGGAGTCGGCGACGAACTGGAAGGGGTGCATCTGGGCCGTGGGCACCAGCAGCAGGTCGGTGCCGGCCAGGGCGTGCGCGCGGACGTTCTCCGGGAACTCCACGTCGTAGCAGATCATCAGGCCGATCCGCAGACCGCCGAGGTCGGCCTGGACGACGGCCTGCTCACCGGGGGTGAAGTGGTCGCGCTCGAAGCAGCCGAAGAGGTGGGTCTTGCGGTAGTTCGCCAGGCGCGTGCCGTCGGGGCCGATCAGCTGGACGGAGTTGAAGACCTGCTCGCCGTCGCGCTCGGGGTAGCCGTAGGCGACGGCGACACCATGACGTACGGCGATCTCGGCGATGGCGGCGGCCGAAGGGCCGTCGGCGGGCTCGGCCAGGCGCGGGATGTCGTCGCCGATCGCGTAGCCGGTCAGGAAGAGCTCGGGCGCCACGAGCAGCCCCGCCCCCGCGGCGGCGGCGCGGCCCGCCGCGTCGTCGAGCCCCTTCAGGTTCTCGGCGACGGATCCGAGCTGCCCTGAGCTCTGGAGCAGGGCGGTGCGCAGCGCAGGCATGGCGGATCCTCATGGCGTACGAAGGGGATGGTGGGGTCCGTTAGACGGTACGGTCGGCGGCCTTGCCCGGACAAGGCGCGAGCGTTGCGGGCTGCCGCGCGATCTGTTGCGCAGGGTGGGCCCGGAGCGGCGATTCGTTGCGCGGCGCCGTGCGCCTCGAGTATCGGTGGGTGTCCTCCCCCGGGTGCAGGGGTCCGCCGCAGGTCCCCGCCACGCGGCGGAAGCGGAGTCCCGCCCGTGGCCGGACGTGCCGGACCCCCCTTCCGCGAGAGCGTGATCTCACCCGGAAACGCCGGGTGAACGGCCTCGCAGACGGAGGACTTCCATGAGCCGCACGACCGCGCCAAGCACCCGCAATTACCCCCGCGTCATCGCCGTGGGCGCCGCGCTCCTCATGACGGCGGGCGCGGCGGGTGTGGCCGTCGCTTCCGGCGACGACTCGGCGCGCTCCGCGTCACATGCCGAGGCGCAGGCCGAGGCGCAGGCCGAGCCCCAGGCCGAGCCCCAGGCCAAGCCCCGTGAGGCCGCCGCGCTCACCGGCTCGGCGAAGATGTACCGCAAGACCACCGAGGACGTGACGTTCACCTTCGACGCGCATCTCGCGGCGCAGGACAACCGCGACCCGTCGAAGGCCACCGGCACCTTCCGCTTCGTCCACCTGGAGAAGCCGGGCGGCAAGGGCGGCTGGGCGAAGGGCCGCATCGACTGCCTGATGACGGGCGGCAAGGTGGCCACGGCGACCGGCATCATCACCGACACGAACCTGAAGGAGATCAAGGGCGGCCGCGTCGGCTTCACCGTCCACGACCAGGGCAAGAAGGACCGCGTCGGCTACAGCTGGGCGGCCGTGGGCGGTCCCGACGGCACCAAGAAGCTGCCCAAGTGCACCAGCTCCGCGCCGCACGAGAAGGTCAGGCAGGGCACCGGCGACTTCCAGGTCGTGCCGTGGCAGGTGCCGTACCCGACGAACTGAGCCGGCGCGACCACGGACGGGGAGCCGCCCGGACGGGGGTCTGGCGGCTCCTCCCCTGGGAGGGCCCGGGCAGCCGGCGTCCCCGCCGCGCGGCGGAGGCGGTCACCGCCTCGCGTGCGATGCGCGGGGCGCCGGCGCACGGGAGCGTTGATCCCGCCCGGAGCGACCGGGCGAAGCCACCGCAGACGGAGGACCCCTCATGACCTTGACCCGTACCCGTGTCGCCGCAGCCTTGGGAGTCCTGGTCGTGCTCGCCACCGGCGTCGCGGTACCGGCCGTCGCGTCGGACGCGCAGCACCGGGAGGCGGCCGCGCTGACCGGCACCGCGATGATCGACCGCCCGAAGGGCGACGAGATCACGTTCACCTTCGACGCCCGTCTGGACGCGAAGGACAAGGCCGATCCGGGCAAGGCCCACGGCACGATCAAGTTCAGCCACTACATGGAGAACCCCAAGTGGGGCGGCTCGGCCGAGGCACGGGTGGACTGCCTGCTGACCGGCGGAAAGGTCGCCACGGTTTCGGCAGTGGTCACCAAGGCGGACGGCGGCTTGAAGGAGTCCGTCGGCAAGCGCGTAGGCCTGACGGTCCACGACAAGGGCAAGCAGGACGGCTTCGGCTACAGCTGGGCGATGGTCGGCATCCCCAACGACCTGCCGGACGACATGCCCAAGTGCGTGAGCGCGGCCCCGTTCGAGAAGACGCGGCCGGGCAGCGGCAGTTTCAACGTACTGCCGTAAGCAGCAGACGCAGGGGCGCCCCGTCAGGGGCGCGGGGAACTGCGCGACCAGCCCAGGACCGGTCTCTGATA
>NZ_JBHYIG010000120.1:21547-27071 GCF_042740015.1 Streptomyces sp. NPDC059037 | reverse complement strand
TGGGTGACGGACGCATCACCGGCAGCGGCAAGGCCGGCAACCCGGACACCATGGACGGCGTACACCCCGATCTCGTCATCGGCCCGGAGACCGAAGTCCTCGCGGGCAACGGCAAGATACTCACCGCCGGCGGCATCGACACCCACATCCACTTCATCTCGCCGACCATCGTCGACGAGGCGCTCGCCTCCGGTGTCACCACGCTCATCGGCGGCGGCACGGGCCCCGCCGAGGGCAGCAAGGCGACCACCATCACGCCCGGCTCCTGGCACCTGGCCCGGATGTTCGCGGCGATGGAGTCGAGCCCCGTCAACATCGGCTTCCTCGGCAAGGGCAACACGGTCTCCAGCGAGTCCATGCACGCCCAACTGCGGGCCGGCGCGGTCAGCTTCAAGATCCATGAGGACTGGGGCGCGACGCCCGCCACCATCGACGCCTGTCTGAACGTCTGCGAGGACACCGGCGCCCAACTCGCCGTCCACACCGACACCCTCAACGAGGCGGGCTTCGTCGACGCCACGTTCGGCGCCGTCGCGGGACGCACCCTGCACGCCTTCCACGTCGAGGGTGCGGGCGGCGGGCACGCCCCGGACATGATCACGGCGGTGTCGCTGCCGAACATGCTGCCGAGCTCCACCAATCCGACCCGGCCGCACACCGTCAACACCGTCGAGGAGCACCTCGACATGCTGATGGTCTGCCACCACCTCAACCCGGCGGTCCCCGAGGACCTCGCCTTCGCCGAGTCGCGGATCAGGCCCACCACGATAGGGGCCGAGGACATCCTGCACGACCTCGGCGCCATCTCGATCATGTCGTCGGACTCGCAGGCCATGGGGCGCATCGGCGAGGTCGTCATGCGGACCTGGCAGACCGCGCACGTGATGAAGCGACGGCGCGGCTTCCTGCCGGGGGACTCGCGCGCGGACAACCGGCGTGCGCGTCGCTATGTCGCCAAGTACACGATCAACCCGGCCGTCGCGCAGGGCATCGACCACGAGATCGGGTCGGTCGAGACCGGCAAGCTCGCCGACCTGGTGCTGTGGGACCCGGCGTTCTTCGGCGTCAAGCCGCAGGTCGTCATCAAGGGCGGGCAGATCGCGTACGCGCAGATGGGCGATGCCAACGCCTCCATCCCCACGCCGCAGCCGGTCCTTCCGCGGCCCATGTTCGGCGCGCGGGGCGCGGCACCGGGGCTCAACTCGGTCAACTTCGTGACCCAGTCCGCGCTCGACGACGGGCTGCCCGAACGGCTCGGTCTGGCCAAGGAGTTCACCGCGATCCGCTCCACGCGGGGGCGCACCAAGGCGGACATGCGCGAGAACGACGCCCTGCCGCGGGTGGAGGTCGCTCCCGACAGCTTCGCCGTCACCATCGACGGGGAGCTGGTCGAACCGTCACCCGCCGCCGAACTGCCGCTCGCGCAGCGGTATTTCCTGTTCTGATGGCGGTGGTTCGCCATGTCTAGGGCCGCGCTCCTGGTCCTTGCCGACGGCCGCTTTCCCGCCGGAGGGCACGCGCACTCCGGCGGGGCCGAAGAGGCCGTCAAGGCGGGGCGGGTCAGCGGAGCCGCGAGCCTGGAGGCCTTCTGCCGGGGGCGGCTGCACACGACGGGGCTCGTGTCCGCCGCGCTGGCCGCGGCCGCCGCGCTGGGGATCGATCCGCTGGAGCTCGACGAGGCCGCCGACGCCCGTACGCCGTCGCCCGCGCTGCGGGTGGCCGGGCGGCGGCTCGGGCGGCAGATGATGCGGGCCGCGCGTGCGGCGTGGCCCGATCCCTCGCTGGATCAACTGGCCGCCGCCCGGCCCAAGGGCGCGCATCAGCCGGTCGTGCTCGGGCTTGCCGCCCGTGCGGCGGGACTTGGGCCCGAGGATGCCGCGTACTGCTCCGCGTACGAGTGCGTCAGCGGGCCCGCGACGGCGACCGTGCGGTTGCTGAGCCTTGATCCCTTTGACGCCACGGGGGTGCTGGCCCGGCTCGCCCCCGAGCTCGACCTCGTCGCGCGGGAGGCGGCGCAGGCCGCGCGGTGCGCTCTCGACGAGGGTGTCGACGCGCTGCCTGCGCGCTCCGCACCGCTGCTGGAGGTCGGGGCGCAGGCCCACGCGGCGTGGCCTGTGCGGTTGTTCGCGTCGTAGACATCCCCCCCGAGCGCTTGAAGTCGCCGCCGCACAGGGCGAAATGAACTGCTGAACCAGAGGAGTCGCACCATGCATCTCGATCACTCCCACGACGAAGCCACCGCCGTGAGCGCCGACGCGCATCGTCCCGACGGCCGCCGCCGCGCCCTGCGCATCGGGCTCGGCGGGCCCGTGGGGTCCGGCAAGACCGCCACCGTCGCCGCGCTCTGCAAGGCGTTGCGGGACGAACTGGCGCTCGCCGTCGTCACGAACGACATCTACACCCGCGAGGACGCCGAGTTCCTGCTGCGCGAAGCCGTGCTGCCGCCCGAGCGGATCACCGCCGTGGAGACCGGGGCCTGCCCGCACACCGCGATCCGCGACGACATCTCCGCCAACCTGGAGGCCGTCGAGGACCTGGAGGACGAAGTCGGGCCGCTGGACCTGATCCTCGTCGAGTCCGGCGGTGACAACCTCACCGCCACCTTCTCCAAGGGGCTCATCGACGGGCAGATCTTCGTGATCGACGTCGCAGGCGGCGACGACATTCCGCGCAAGGGCGGTCCCGGTGTCACCACCGCCGATCTGCTCGTCGTGAACAAGACGGACCTCGCGCCGTACGTCGGCTCCGACCTCGGCCGGATGGCGGCGGACGCCAAGGCGCAGCGCGTCGAACTGCCCGTCGTCTTCCAGTCGTTGAGGTCCGACGAGGGGGTCGGGCCGGTCGCCGCCTGGGTGCGTGAGCAGTACGCCGCCTGGACCGCGTCCGCATGACCGTCGCGATCGCGGCCTCCGGGGTCCGCGCCACCGCCCGTATCGGCGCGCGCGGCAACGGGCGTGGCGGCACCGACCTGCCCGTGCTCGACGGCGAAGGGCCGCTCGCCGTGCGGCGTACCCGCTCGGCGGGAACGGGCGCCCACGTCACGCTCGTCGGGGCGATGAGCGCGCCGCTCGGGGGCGACCGGCTGACCGTGGAGGCCGCCGCCCACGCGGGGGCCCGCCTGCGCGTCGGGTCGGCCGCGGCCACGCTCGCGCTGCCGGGCCAGTCGAAGGAGCCCGCGCGCTACGACGTACGGATCACGGTCGGCGACGACGCCGAGCTGTGCTGGCTGCCCGAGCAGTTGATCTCCGTACGCGACAGCGAGCTGCGCGTCACCACGCGGGCCGAGCTCGCCGCGAGCGCGAGCCTGGTGCTGCGGGAGGAGCAGGTGCTCGGCCGGACCGGGGAAGCGCCTGGGCGGCTCACCAGCCGCCTCACCGTGCGCCGCGCCGGACGGCCGCTGCTCGACCAGGAGCTGTCCTGCGGGCCCGGCGCGCCCGGGGGATGGGACGGGCCCGCCGCCCTCGCCGGGCATCGCGCCATCGGGCAACTGGTCGTCGTACGCCCGGAGTTCGAGCAGGAGAAGCCGGCGCCCGCGCTGCTCGGCGAGGGGGCGGTCCGGATGCCGCTCGCCGGTCCCGGCGTCCTCGTCACCGTCGTCGCGCCGGACGCGCTGCGCGTGCGGCGCGCCCTCGACGAGGCGTTGCGCACTCTGACGTGAACGGGGGCATATCCGCTCAGCGGAGTTCCCTGCACCGCCTATCGGATTGGTAAAGAAACAGCGGCCCTGTCTGTCGCACTGAACCCGATGACCGCCAGGATCCTCCTACTGTTCGAAAATCGACAGGGAAACCGACAGGGGGAGGAACCAGTTGAGACGCACCACAGCATTCGGCGCCGCGGGCACGCTCATCACGGGCTCGCTCATAGCGGGGGCGATCATGGCGCCCGTCGCCAGCGCCGACGCCCGCCAGAGCGGCACCAGCGCTGAAGCCCGCCAGCGGACCGGCGCCGAGGCCCGCGGTGTCGCGCTCGCCGCGCAGCGCGCGGCCAAGGCCGGCATCGACTGGCAGGCATGCCCCGCGGACTGGGGCCTGGACAAGGCGATCAAGTGCGGCTGGGTCACCGTCCCGCTCGACTACGCCAAGCCCAACGGCAAGAAGATCAAGCTCGCCGTCGACCGCATCGGCAGCACGGGGACCAAGGAGGAGCGCCAGGGCGCGCTGCTCTACAACCCCGGCGGCCCGGGCGCCTCCGGCCTCCGCTTCCCCAACCGCGTCGTCACCAAGGCGAAGCTGTGGGAGAAGACGGCCAAGGCGTACGACTTCGTGGGCTTCGAGCCGCGCGGTGTCGGCCACTCGGCGCCCATCTCCTGTGTCGACCCGCAGGAGTTCGTCAAGGCTCCCAAGCTCGACCCGGTCCCGGACTCCGAGGCCGACAAGAGCGCCCAGCGCAAGCTCGCCGCCGAGTACGCGGCCGGCTGTGCGGAGCGCAGCGGCGAGATGCTGCCGCACATGACCACGCCGAACACCGCACGTGACCTGGATGTCATCCGGGCCGCGCTCGGTGAGAAGAAGCTGAACTTCCTCGGCGTCTCCTACGGCACCTACCTCGGCGCGGTCTACGGGACGCTGTTCCCGTCGCACGTCCGTCGTATGGTCGTGGACTCGGTGGTCAACCCCTCGAAGGAGAAGATCTGGTACGAGGCCAACCTCGACCAGGACGTCGCCTTCGAGATCCGTCTCAAGGACTGGATGAAGTGGGTCGCCAAGTACGACGCCACCTTCCACCTCGGCGACACCGCCGAGAAGGTCGCCGGGAACTGGGACAAGCTGCGCGCCGCGGCGAAGAAGGAGCCGCTGGGCGGAGTCGTCGGCCCCGCCGAGCTCATCGCCTACTTCCAGAGCGCTCCGTACTACGACTCCGCCTGGGTCGAGATCGCCACGAACTTCTCCAAGTACGTGGCCGGTGACGCCAAGCCGCTGATCGAGGCAGCCAGCCCCGACCTGTCGGACACCGCGGGCAACATCGCGTCGGAGAACGGCAACGCCGTGTACACGGCTGTCGAGTGCGCGGACGCCAAGTGGCCCACCAGCTGGAAGAAGTGGGACCGCGACAACACCCGCATCCACCGTGACAACCCGTTCATGACGTGGTCCAACGCCTGGATGAACCTGCCCTGCGCGACCTGGAAGAGCAAGCAGCACGAGCCGGTCGAGGTCAAGTCCGGCAAGGGCCTGCCGCCCGTCCTCATCGCCCAGGCCACCCGCGACGCGGCCACGCCGTACGAGGGTGCGGTCGAGCTGCACAAGCGGTTCAAGGGCTCGCGTCTGATCACGGAGAAGGACGCCGGCTCGCACGGCATCACGAACCTGGTCAACCCGTGCCTCAACGACCGTGTCGAGGCCTACCTGCTCACCGGCAAGCTGGACAGCAAGGACGTGACGTGCGCCCCGCACGCCACGCCCAAGCCGTAACGGCACGCCGCTAGGCAGGTGAGCGAGCTGCTCGCGTCTGATCACGGAGAAGGACGCCGGCTCGCACGGCAACACGAACCCTGTCTCTTATACACACACGACTCTCCCGA
>NZ_JBHYIG010000120.1:0-21537 GCF_042740015.1 Streptomyces sp. NPDC059037 | reverse complement strand
CGCGCGGCGGTGGGGTGTGTGTGGGGGGGGCTCCCTGAAACACCCCGCCCCCCCCCTTCGCTATGCGGCCGCTTGCGCGATCGCGGCCCTGCGCGGCTCGGCGATCGCCTCGTAGTCCGCGGTCCGCAGTGCCAGCGAACGGTCCAGACGGGCCGCGTTGAAGAAGATCTCGTCGTGGGCGAGGAGCGCCGGATCCACGACCAGTTCGAGCTCCGGGTCGAAGGAGAACGGCAGGATCGTGCCGCTCACGCTGCCCGCGAGCCGCTCCGCCGCCTCCTGCGTGGCGAACCCGGCATACGTCCCGCCGAGCAGCTGCTTGACGGCGTTCAGGTCGACGCGCCGGTCACCGGGCACCACCGCGAGCACATACCGCTTCGTCTTCTTGCCGATCTTCACCATCACCACGATGCACTTGGCGGCCTCCTGGAGGGTGTTGCCCCGCAGCGCGCTCACCGCCTCCGTGGCGCCCTCCGCCTCGTGCTCGATGACGCGGTACGCCGCGCCCCGCTCGTCGAGGAGTCCGATCAGCTTGCCGTACTGGGTGTGTTCGCTCATGGCCAGACCGTACGTCAAGAGATCAACTCAGCGGCATCCGGGGGAATTTCCGCTTGCTCGCCGCGGCGGCCCGCTCGGCCTCCTCCGCCTTCACGACGGCGGCGTACTTGTCGACGTACTCCTGGCCGGAGAGCCCGAGGATGGCGTACATGATCTCGTCCGTCACGGCGCGAAGCACCGCCTTCTCGTTCTCCATGCCCGCGTAGCGCGAGAAGTCCAGGGGCGCCCCGAAACGGATCGTGACGCGCTGGAAGTTCGGCACCTTCTGGCCCGGCGGCTGCGCCTCGAACGTGCCGATCATCGCGCACGGGATCACCGGCACCTGCGCCTTCAGGGCCATCGCGGCGACGCCGACCTTGCCCTTGTAGAGGCGGCCGTCGTGCGAGCGGGTGCCCTCCGGGTAGATGCCGAGCAGCTCGCCCTTGCGCAGCACGCCGAGGCCCTCGCGGATCGCGGCCTGGCCCGCCTCCTTGCCGGAGCGGTCCACCGGGATCTGCCCCACGCTGTGGAAGAACGCGGCCGTGAGGCGGCCCCTGATTCCCGGCCCCGTGAAGTACTCGGCCTTCGCAAGGAACGTGATCCGCCGCTTGATGATGGCGGGCATCAGGAAGTGGTCCGAGAACGAGAGATGGTTGCCCGCGACGATCGCCGCACCGGATTCCGGTACGTGCTCAAGACCCTCGATGCGCGGCCGGAACATCAGCCGCAGCAGCGGCCCGAGCACGACGTACTTGAGAAGGTAATAGAACACCCGGCTGCTCCTCACTTCTGCGGACCGGCCTGGCGCTGCGTCGTCGCAGGTCACTGGTCTTCTCGCAGCGGTCAGTGTAGGTGCGGCGCCGCTCCGTGTAACTACCCCCGATCCATGGTGTGTTGACCGGCACAGGGGAAGGGACCGAAACCCGTGGGTCCCGGTCCCTTCGTGGAACTGTGCCCGGCTAGGGGAGTCGAACCCATTGAGCCTACGGAGACGGCGAACCGAAACCGGAAGATCGCGCCCAGCGCACCTAGCGCATTACCGGAGCCCTTAAGGCGTACTGCGGAATCGGTGGCCCCGTCAAGGCGCGCGCCTAGGCCTGGAACAGGGGCATGGCCACGTTGCGCTCCTGCTCCGTCAGGGCGAGGTCCGGCGCCACCAGGGCCGTGGTCGCACCCTCCGCCGCCGTCTCGCTGACCCGCCAGAGGCGGTTGCCGAGCGCGGGGCGTTCCGCGAGGGGGACGACGCGCACGCCGGTGGTGAACCGGGTGAGGCTGGAGTCGCGGACGACGAGGCGGGCGCCGCGCCTGCCGTGGACGAGGATGGCGTCGGTGGGGGAGTTCTCCAGGGCGCCGCGCCGGGCCAGGTCCGCGACGGTGCCCAGGATCGCGAGACGCGAGGCGTCGGCGACGAACACCGCGTGCCGGGCCCGGTTGTAGACCGCGGGCAGACCGACCTGGATCACATTGCCGGAGATCATCACCTGCCCGGCGGCGGTGCCGCGCGCGGTGCCGATGTGGATGCCCTGCGCCACCCCTTCGACGACGTTGTCGGTGACACGGGCGGTGGCCAGGGTGTGCCCGGCCAGGACGATGCCCTGCAGCGCCCCGCCCAACTGCGCGGCGGTGCCGGCCGCGACGAGGGTGTGCAGCCGTTCGCGCGGCGTCGCGTTGACCCGGGTCGCGGCCACAATGCGCCGCGCCGGGCCCAGGGTGAGCCCCGGAGTGCGGGCCATCAGCGCGGCGACCTCGGCCTGCAGGCCCGCCCTGATCTGCGTCAGCTGGAACCCGTAGCGGGTCGCGCTGGGGTCGGCGGCGATGCGGGCCAGTTCCGATGCGATCACTACGGGGGAGACTCTGATCGGCGTCGACGTGGGGACGTACTGGATGCGATTGCGGCTGACGAGCGCGGAGTTCGCGTCGAGGACGAGGATCCCGATCTGGCGCACCCCCACCTCCAACCGGTTGTCCTCGAAGGCCACTTCGGGCACGACGCCGGCGCCGAACGGCCCGCGGAAGGTGAGGCAGGCCGCCGAACGGTCGTCCCCCGCGGTGTCCGCGCACGCCACGTCGCAGTCGCGCACCCGGACCTTGGTGCAGCCGGTGAAGGTCAGCGCGCCGTCGAGGTGTTCGGTGGTGGTCGGCGCGCCCTCGGCCCGCAGCCGGGAGACCTCCACCTCCGTACAGTCCTCGAAGAACAGCGCGCACTTGTCCTTGGTCGGGGCGAGCACGGTCGCGGGGCCGACGCCGGTGACGACGACCCGGTGGTGTTTGGTCACCCGGATCGGCTGGTCGATGACGAACCGGCCCGCCGCCAGGCACAGTTCACCACCGGTCGACGGCAGCAGATCCACCGCCGACTGCAGGTCCTCGCCGGGGAATGCGGTGACCGTGCAGGTGCCTCGGGGCAGTCGGGTCAGCTGGGGGAACCGGGGGCGGCCGTCCTCGATGACCGTCTGCGCGTCGAAGTCGACCAGGGCGAGCGGCAGCGCGGTGTGCGGCGTGCCGTCCGGCGGTGCCGCCGAGAGCCGCTCCACGCCGTCCGCCGACGCCGGGCGCAGCCGCGCGCCCCACCAGTCGCCGGACAGATAGCTGCCGGTGCCCGCGCTGAACCGCAGGCCCAGGTCGACGCCGCGGACGAGCGCCGTGACCTGGTTCGCCGCACCCACGGACTGACCGTCCCAGCGGCGGACCACCAGGCCCGTCGCACCGCCCGGGGCGGACACGGGGCGGTTGAGCACCAGGACGTCCCCCGCCACGTCCGGTGTGACGGAGGCGATGGAGTACAGCTCGCCGTGCGGCGCCCGGTCCGCGCGCCGGGTGCGCCGGCCGACCTCCACCAGGTCCTGCTGTGCGAACTTCACCGCGGGTGCGGCGGCCAGGGTCACCTGGGTGCCGCTGAAGGCCTTGACCCGGGCGGTGGCCGCTCCGTTGTCGGCCGCCCAGACGAACCGGGCGGTGGCCGCTGTGCCGCCGTCCAGGACCTCCACGCGCAGCATCCCGTCGGGCAGCAGGCCGAGCGGATCGCCCGGCGGATCGCAAGGGTCAGGCGTCACCTCGGAGTCGGCCCGCGTGACGCTCAGGCGCCCGGTGGAGAGCCGCGGGAAGGCGAGGGCGTCCAACGCGGCCCGGGCGGACCCCGCCACGGTGGGCACGACCCGCAGCCGGTAGCCGACCCGGGTGCGGGCACTCGCGTCCAGCGGCTCAAGGGCGGGATCGGCGATCTCCGCCCAGTCCTCGGCGGGCTGGACGTGCTCGCTGAACACATCGAGGAAGACCACGGCCCGCCCGACGCCCGGAATGCCCGGCGGGGTCTCCTGGGAGAAGTAGCTGAACGGGGCGGGCGCGAACGCGCAAAGGCCGTCCGCCCAGATCCGCCCGGCTTGGACGGTGACCTGGCGCAGCGCGGGTATCGGGTTCGGGACGAAACCGACCTGGAACGCCGGGCTGCCATCGGGCACCCCGCCCGAAGGCCCCACCACATCGCGCACCGCGTCGGCGGCGGCACGCGCCGCCGCGTCGAGATTGAGGTTCCACTCGTGGTCCAGAAGGACCCGGCCCTGCTGCATCCGCGCACCGGTCCAGCGCTCCGCGTCCCGCAGCGGGACCTTGGTGTAGTCGCCGGTCATCGTTCCTCCCAGGGCGCGACGGACACCTCGGCGGTGAGGCCGAGAGGGGTGAATTCGCCGATGCGGCGGCGGAGCCGGCGGATCCGGGACGCGCGCCGGGTGCGGTGGTACGCGCCCACCTCGCCGCCGTCGCCCGCGGCGGACAGGAGCGGATGCTCCGGTTCCAGCTCCAGGCAGTAGTAGCCGGACGACTCGAACGCGTCGGAGACGAAGGCGGGGGCCGGTGCGGTGCGGGAGCGATACGTCGCCGGATGCCGGGCCGGGGTGGAGAGTTCGGGCCCGAGGTAGCTGGTCCGGATGCAGCCTTCCTGCTGCTGTACGACGTCCACGCCGTCGGCGAAGACGCAGTCGCGGGCGTCGACGGCGTCCACCCGGACGGGACCCGCGAACGTGACCGAGTCGGCGTGCAGGATTGGCCCGAAACGGTTCACCGGGCCGACCGCGTCCGTCGGCACGCCCTGGTCCGCAGGGCCGCAGGCACGGAAGCGGCGCAGCCGGCCGTCGACCACGCACTCGGTCAACTCGACGGGGCGCGCGGACAGTTCGGCACGGACCGGGCCGAGCACGCAGCGCGTGGCGGAGAG
Source organism: Streptomyces sp. NPDC059037 (assembly GCF_042740015.1). Lineage (NCBI taxonomy): Bacteria > Bacillati > Actinomycetota > Actinomycetes > Kitasatosporales > Streptomycetaceae > Streptomyces > Streptomyces sp. NPDC059037. Next base: position 16,793 of record NZ_JBHYIG010000120.1, on the reverse strand, counting down.
CGCGAGCTCCCAGGCGTCGCGGTGGGTCCGCAGCCCGCCCGCGCCCGGGTCCATCGTGAGCCCTTCGAGGTGCAGCCCGGCGAGATGCTCACCGGCGGTCAGCGAGCCCTTCAGGAAGAAGCCCTCCAGGCTGATGTGCGCCCCGGCGAGGTCGATGCCGATGTCGCCGACGACCACCGGGGTGACCAGGGGAGGGGCGACGATCCGCCAGTGGGGCAGCCGCGGGGTGAAGGACTGCGCCGGCGGCGCGGCCAGGCGGTCACCGGCGAGCAGCCGGATCTCCACGTCGGGTGCCCCGGCGACGGACTCCTCGGGGGCGAGCCCGGCGCTGCGGGCTTCGGCCAGCTGGAAGGCGTCGGTGAGGTTCGTCGCGATGCCGGGGCCGCCGGCCGTCGACACCTCGACCACCACGCGCGCCGCCGGGGCGGCGTCCGCGAGGGCGGCGAGCGCGCCCACCCGGCCCGGCACGGCCCGGTACCAGGTCGCCCGCACCGGCCCGTTGAGCCCGCTGCCGAGCTGCACGAACCCGCGCTGCGCGTCGACGAGCACCTGGGTCTCCGCGGGCGGGGCGGTGACGGTACCGGTGGCCGGCACGCTCCCGAACCGCAGTCGCTCCCACGAGACGGGCCCCTCCTTGGTGGACAGCGCGATCAGCGGCGGCTCCGCGCCGGGCGGCGTGGCCAGGGGATGGTCCGCGCTCAGCGTCAGCGACTCGCCGTACGTGATGTCCCCGGGCCCGGCGAGCGCCTCCAGGACGCGGTACGTCGCCCGCGTCGGGGCGTCCGCCTCGTCGCCCGTCCGGTTGACCGGGTCCGCGCCCTCGGAGGCGACCCGCGCCTCGCGGGGCCGCAGATACAGGGGCGCAGCGATGCCCAGCGGATGCAGCGCGAAGCGGCCCTTGAGCGTCGACTGGTCGAACGGCGCCGCCTCCGTGTCCACCAACTGCCGTACGGACCAAGGCCAGACGACGGCGGTCACGGCCCGCGGCGTCCACGGCCCCGCCGGGCGCACTCCGCGCCTGCTCCGCTCGAAGGGCGTACCGAGCCGCCTCAGCGACGCCCGGTCCCGCAAGTCGAGCGACGCGGTCCTGGGCGGCGGCGGATGGCCGAGGCGCTGCGCCCACAGTGTCGTCTGCCAGCCCTCGCCCACCCGCGCGATCAGTCCCGTCACGGCGAACGCGAAGTCCTCCAGGGCGGCCGGAGTGCCCTTGCGGCGCCGCAGCGCCACCGCGTGGGCGACCTCGAGCCGCTCGGCGTCCGGGCCGAGGCCGAGGAGCGCGCCGATGTAGGGCACCGCCCAGTCGGCGCAGCTGTCGATGAACAGGTCGTCGTACGCCCGCCGGATGTCATCGGTGAGCAGCAGCCGCTGCCGGTCCACGGCCGCGAGGAGCGCGTCGAGGAGCCGCGGGCCGCCGGGTTCGGCCGCGTCCCGGAGCGCTGATGGCAGCAGGCGCGCGATCTGGTCCGCGTTCGGGGGCGGTGGGGTCTGGGTCATGGGTGTTTCACCGGGGTCGTCGATGTGTGGGTCATGGCTGCTCCACCCTGATCGTGAACTCCTCTGCCGGTACGACGAGTTCGTGGCGTTCGGCGAGGACGCGTGCCGGGGACTCCGTGCCGACCTGCAGGACCGGTCCGGCCACGCCGAGCACGCCCGGCACGCCATGAACCACGGCCAGTACGTCGGAGCGGTCAAGGGCGCGGCCGAGCGGACGCTCCAGCGGGTCCAGCGGTCCGCCGCGGGCCGTGAGCGCGGCCCGTACGGCAGCGGTCACCTCGGCGGGTACGCGGCGCGGATCCACGGATACGCCACAGGACAAGGGGATGCCGCGCACCACCGCCGCCGTGACGCACAGCGGCACCGTCACATCGCGCCCGGTGTCGAGGAACGCGGCGAGCGCCCGCAGTTCGTCCTCCGCCGGGGCCTTCGGCCGCCCGTCCGCCGCGAGCCGCAAGAAGGCGACATGTTCGCCCGCGCCGCCGCAGGGGCAGTCCGGCGGCCCCGCGCCGCGCCAGGCGGTGGCGTGGCTGACGCCGGGGAAGGCGAGCGCCAGGTCGGCCAGGTCGGCGCGGGAGACCGCGCGGCCGAACGCGCGGGCCCGGCCCGGCGCGAGGCGGGCGATGCGCCGCTCGTCGTCCTGGTCGGCGCCCCCGCTGGTGGGCCCCGCACCGCGCACCCCCGTCACCCCCGGCACCCGGCCCAGCAGCGTGTCGATCGCCCCGGACGGCACCTCGCCCGCCGTGCCGCCGCCCGTGCGGTGCGTGGAGGTGACGTTGCCGCGCCCGGTGGGCAGCCGTGCCCCGGCCGTGCCGTCGCCGAAGCGGACGCGCACCGATCCATCGGCGTCAAGGAGGCTGACGTAGGCCTCCGTGCCGCCCGCCCCGAACAGCGAGGGAAGCTCCTGCCAACGCACTCCGCCGACCCGCACCTCCAGGCTGGAGACGATGCCGCCGTCGGCCGCGACGTCATGGGCCACCGGCGGCCTCGCCACCGCCAACTCCTGCCCCGGCAGCGCGGCGTCGCCGCTGCCCAGCGTGCCGGACTCGGTGCTGCCGTGGCGGAAGGCGATGAGGTTCGCCGACGCGGGGGCGCGGCCGAGCGGGGCGCCGCGCACCGGGTCGCCTGCCGCGACGGTGAGGTCGAGGACCAGGCCGCCGGGGAGCGGCGGGTCGGCGGACGGCCCTTCGGGGACCTGCTCCTCCGGCGCCTCCTGATCGGCCGCCGCCGTGCAGGCGTACACCCGCCAGTCGGTGTCGGCAGGGCCCGTGCGCACGGCGATACGGGAGGGGACCGAGCCGGGTGCGGGGAACACCCGGACGCGCGCGGGCCCTTGGGTGCCGATCCGGTCGGGGATCTCATGGGTGCGGGCCACCACCCGGCGGTCGACGACATAGGCGGTCACAGGGCGACTCGTGACCTGCGCGCCGCGCAGCGTGGCCACGTCGGCCGCGAACTCCAGACGGGACGCCCGGGTGCGGGTGCCCGGCGCGGCCCGCCAGTCGACCGGGGTGTGGCGGTCGGCCCGCAGGATGTCGCAGGCGTCCGACTGCCAGTCGACGAGCGCGACCGTGCGCTGCGCGGACAGTTCCTCCAGGGCCGTGTCGAGGACGAGATGACGGGCGGAGAGCGGAACGTCGCCCGGCTTGTCATAGAACTGGTCCCCCAGCGGCACATTGGTCGCGCTCCCGGTCGCCGACAGATGCACCAGATCGGTGAGGCGCCGCGCGCCGCCCGCGGTGGCAAGGACCCGGTAGGCGGCGAACGGCGTCGTCTCGGGGCTCAGCAGTTCCTCGAGATCGCGGTCGAAGGTGACGACGACCGTGCCGAGATCCTGCGCCCGCTCCTCCACCACGGCCACCGCGACGGGCCGGCTCCGCGGGGTCTGCGCCAGACCGAGCAGCCGCAGCAGCCACAGCCAGTAGTCGAACCAGTCGAAGCCGGCCGGCAGCACCGGCACCTCCGCCCCCCGTTCGGCCACGAACAGCACCCGGTCACCGGGCCGGAACCCCGGCTCGCGCAGGAACCGCATCGACCGCCCGGTCGGCAGCGCGGGCCGTGGCACCGCAGTCACCGTCAACCCGGCCCAGTCGGCCCGCAGTTGGGTGTCCCCTTCGACCTCGAAGGTCTGGGCGTCCCGGCCGGGCACGGCGGGCGACTGCAGCCGTGTCCCTGCGGGCACCAGCGGCGAAGCGCCGCGGTCGGTGAGCGCGACGGCCCAGCCGCGCGCGGCCACCCGGGGGCGTGGCCGGAACCCCACCAAGGCGGCGATGCGCCGCAGGTCACGCCAGTCGGCCGCGGTGCCGATGAAGGCCTCGGCGGTGGTGAGCGAGGTGTAGGCGGCCACCCCGTCGGCGACGTACGCCCACAGCCGGGCCAGCGGCAGCGCGGCGGGATCCCCCTCGATGTCCCAGTCCCGCCCGAGCACCGGCGCCCCCGGCGCGGGCCTGCTCTGTTCCACGTCCCGGATCAGGGCGGCCAGGAAGTCGTGGAAGGTGCCGATCGCACGGTCGGGCCGGGGCAACCCCGGCGCCGGCGTGGGAGGTTGGAGCGTGGGCGGGTGCTCGCCGCAGCGGCAGGGGGTGTGGCTCATGAGTCACCTCGTGCGGTGCTTTCGTCGGGGCGGGCCGCGCCGGGCCGGGGACGTGAGCGCTGCGGGGTCACCGCGTCACCTCGTGCGGTGCTTGCCGTCGGGCGGACCCGGTCGGTCGGGGGATGTGGGTGCCGGGCGGGGGCGGTCCCGTGCGTTGCCCCGCGGTGCTTGCCGCCGTCCGTGCTCATGAGCCACCTCGCGCCGCGCCTGCCGCAGGGTGCGCCGGGCCGGCCCGGAGGCGTGGGTCCTGTGCGGCGACCGCTCGGTGCGCTGCCCCGCTGCGCCCGGCGCCGGGCGGTGGTTGCGTGCGGGGTCCGCCGTCCCCGCTCATGTCCCGCCCCGCACGGTGATGTCGAGACGGCCGCGCTCCGGCCGCGCGGGATCGTCGTCGAGCACGGGGATCTCGGCCGCCCCCACGCGGATCACCTCGTGCACCGTGCCGGGAGCTTCGCCGAGGCGGCGCGCTTCGAGCAGCTCGACCGCGTCGACACCGGGGACCGCGGCGACGGCGGCCAGCGCCGCGGAGACGTACACCGGTTTGCCCAGTTCGAGGCGGGAGGGATGGAAGAGGCCAGGCCGCGCCGCGCTGCCGGGCCGCAGGGCCCGTAGCGCCGCCCGCCGGACGGCCTCCGGGTCGTTGCCGGGCAGCGCGCACAGCCGCAGCCCGATGAGGAGACCGACCGGCGCGCCCTCGGCGACGGTCGCCTCGGTCCCCAGCATGCGGACGTCCTCCAACAGCACGCCCAGAGAAGCAAGTCGGGCCGCCCGGTCGGCCGCCGCGTCCGGGGCGTCGAGCAGGTCGACGACCGTACGGATCAGCGGCCAGGAGCCCGATGTGCCGCGCTCGGCAGCCGCACCCTGCACGCCCGGCGCACGGGCGACCGCCACCGCGTGATCGGCGGTGGTCACCGCACGGCGCGGGGTGACCGCGAACGCCTCGGGCGCGTCCCGGCGCACCACATCCAGTGGAGCCGCGTCCCTGCCGCCCGTGGCGGGCAGCGGGTTGCGGGCCACGAGCGAGGGCACCGTCCGCCAGACCGGTGGCGCGTCGAAGCCCTGCGCCGCCGCGGTGTCGTGCTCAAGGAGGCGCAGCGCGTTCGCCGGTACGTTGCCCACCGCGCCGCCCCCGGTCTCGTACCGCGCCGCGACCCCGCCGGCCAGCGGCGGCAGGAGCCCCACCGCGCCGGTGCAAAAGCGCAGCAGGGGCGGCTCGTGGTCCTCGAACTCCAGGACGCAGGCGAGCCGGCCGGGCGAGGTCACATCGAGCAGCGCCCGCACCAGGGCCACCTCGATCCGCGGTCCGGACGGCAGCGCGGCGCGGACCTCCATGCGGTACGGCACGCCGGAGGGCCGCAGGGCCACGCCCGATCCGCCACGGCCGGGAATCCCCGCGGAGTTCAGCGTGTACGCGCCGGGCACGCCACCCTCCGCCGGTCGCAGCACCCCGGGACCGCCCACAAGACGGCCGTGGTGCGCGGGCACGGCGTTGCCGCGCGCCACCGTCACCTCCGCGCCGCCCGCGCCCGTGTCCACCGACGCCGGATACGCCCGCGGCAGTGCGTCCGCAGCCGCCCAGCGCACCCGGTAAAGGGGCAGCCCCGCAGCGGCCAGCGGATCGTGGAACTCTGCGACCTCGGTGAGCGTGACCGCGGCAGCGCGCCGGCTGGGCAGCGGATCGCGGAACCGCGGCCGCCCGACCGCACCGACGGCGGGCCAGTCCGTCCCCAGCACCCGCGCCGCCCAGTCGCGGTGCCGGGCGATGTCCTCCGGATCGACGACCTCGAAGACCAGGCGGTCCCCGGCGGTCAGCCAGGGCGCGCCCTGCGCACTGCTGGGCCTGGGGCGCACCAGGACGCATTCGGTGGCGCCCGCGGGCAGCCGGCACAGGTCCTCGCCCCAGTCGTAGAGGGCGATCTCACCGAGTCCCGGATGGACCGAACGGCCCTGCTCCAGGACGAAGCCGAGCCCGGCGCCCTCATCGGCCACCGCCGTGTCCCCGCGCACCACTTGGACCGTGCCGCCGCTCGGATCGGCCTGGAGCAGGACGAGCGTGCGCGCCGCGGCCGACTCCGGCACCTCGTAGTCGACCAGGTGGGCGTGGCGGCGCACGGACGTGCGCAGCCTCGCCGTCTCCAGGTAGGCCTCGGTGGCCACCCGGTCCAGCTGGTAGTGCATCAAGTCGCCTATGTGCGCGAAGAGTTCGAGCACCGTGATCACCGGGTCGGCGGGCGACAGATCCGCCGCCGGGTCATCCCGGCGCAGGAACTCCACGAGGGCCGCACGCAACGACCGCCAGTCCCGGGCCAGATAGTCGTGCACCGGCGAGGGATCAACCGGCGCCACGGCCTCATCCGGCGTCGAACACGCCCCGGGGTCCGGGCACTCCGTACGCAGCCGCACGGGCAGCCGCACCCGCAGCGGATCGAACGGCAGCGGCGGAAGCGCGGGATGCGCTCCATCGGCGGGCCGCTCGGGAAAGACGGACAGGAGGTGCCGCCCCGCATCCGCCTGCCCGTTGATCCGCAGCTCAATGTGCGGTTGCGGCGCGGCCACCACCTGAGCGCCCGCCACCTCGACCCGCCGTCCGCCGGCCGGCGGCCGCAGCTCCCAGCGGCGCGGCTCCGCGAGCGCGGCGGGCGGATCCGCGTACAGCCACACGTCGACGGCGAATCCTCCCGGCACCGGCCGCGCGCCCGCCGCACGCAGCCCGTGCGCCGCGGCCCCCGGGGCACGCAGCCGGGCCGGGCGGTGCAGCGGGGGACAGGCGGGGAGCAGCGGTTCCTCGGTCATCGCCGTCAGGCCTCCAGCCGTGCCGAGACGCTCGCCGCCGGTCCCGGCGGGCGCAGCGGCCGGTAGTCGACGGTGACCTCCAGCGTGGACTCGCCGAGCCGCGTCACCGTGATCCGGTCCACGAGGACGCGGCCGGCCAGCTCCCGCTCCAGGGCGCCCTTCGTCCGCATCTCCAGGAGCCCGTCCAGGAGTTGGGGCAGCGGCTCGAAGAGCGCCGAGGCGCCGAGGCCGGGGCCGAAGCCCGGCCGGTGCAGCCGCTCGGTGGCGCCGGTGAGCAGCACCAGACGTACGAGATCCGCCAGATGGCCCGCCTCGTCGGTGACCGCGAGGCGGCGCGCGGATGTTAGTCGCAGCGGATGCTCGGCCGCCGCGCTCATATCGCCTTCACCTTCGTCTGGAAGCCGCTGACCTGGGCGGTGCCCTGCGGCGCCCCGCCCGCGTTGACGCAGAGGGCCACCGAATCCGACAGGAGCACCGCCTTGCCGCCCGCCTTCACCTTCGTCGCGGGCTTCTGCCACTCGACGCGCAGACAAGGGGAGGGAGCGCCGCCGATGTTGAAGGCGCAGCCGCTGACGGTGGTCGGGTCGCCCAGCACCGCCACCTTCTTGCCGCCCACCAGGAGCGTCGACGACGGCGTCAGACGGCCGCTGCCGCCGTGCGGGCAGACGATGGTGATCCCCTCGTGGAGCAGCTGACCCGGCACTCAACTCACCTCCAGGGAACCGCCGTTGAAGGAGATCTTCGACGACGTCACCTCGATCTTCTGCTGCTTGAACTCGGCCGTGATGCCGTTCGCGTCCATCAGGATGACCGCTCCCGACGCCGCGGTGAGCCGCAACGCCCGGTCGCCCGAAGGTTCGTCGATCAGCTCGACCTTGTGGCCGCCCGGCGTGATCAGCAGCACCACGTCCGGCCCCGCGCCCGGCACCCCGCCGCCGTCCGCCCACACCGCGCCCGACCACACGGGCAGCCGGCTCACATCGCCCGCGGGCCATTCGACGAAGACCAGGCTCTTGACGGGCGGCACGGCGGCGAAGCCGACCCCGGGCCCCGCGAACGGCGAACTGGGCAGGCACCAGCCGGACGTGGCATCGCCGAGCACCTCCGGCACCTGGACCCGTACCCGGCACAGGTTCTTGGGGTCCTCGTTGTCGGTGACCGTGCCGATGTACCGGCCGTGGAACCGGTCCGTCATGACCGTCCCCCCTCCCTCATCCCGGCCCTCCCGGGCCGAACCCCGTGGCGCCCAGGGCGTTGCGCCGCAGGGTCACCTCCTGCCGGTGGGCCTCCAGCGTCACGACGTGCCGCACCCGGTCCACCAGATAGCCGCCGGACAGGACCGGCCCCAGGCCCCGCACCAGGACCGTGCGCCGGGCCCGCAGCAGCAGCCCGGTCCGGTCGGTGTCCACGGCCGCGGTGAGCGTCACGCCGTAGGCGCTGTGCCGCGCCCGCCCGGTGGCCGCCTGCCGCACGTCCACCTCTCCGGCCACGTCCTGCGGCGCGAGCAGCTCGGTCGCCCGGGCGGAGAGGGACACCTCGGCCATCGCCTCGTCGTCACCCGCGGCGTCCGCCGTGACGGCGGCGGCCGCGAGGGGCGGCGTCCGCCGGGCGATCACCCGCCGCCCGGCAAGGAGGTCGACCCGTATCTGAGCCCGGTGGGCGTCCCCGCCGAAGCCGAGCGCCAGCTCGCCCTGCGGCTCGGCGAGCGGCGCGGGCGGGTGGAAGTGACCGGTCACCTGTCCGCCGTCGTCGGCCTCCAGATACGCCACGTACCCCCATTTGACGGCCAGTTCGCGTACGAAGGACCAGTCCGTGCCCCGCTGCATCACGGTGTGCACGTCCGGGTCGAACCCGGCCGGGGTCGACGCGACCTCCGCGCGCAGTTTGTGCTCGGTGAAGATGGTCTCGGCCATCGCGCTGTCCCGCTGCCCCGGCCAGGCGACGGCCTTCTCCTCCCGGTCCAGGTCCAGGCTGCGGTCGATCGCGAGGACGGTGAGCGTGGAGCGCCCCTCGGCGTCCAGGTCCCACACCGCCCGTGCGGAGTAGCCGTCGAACCGGTAGCTCCTGCCGTCCCGTTCGAGGCGCACGGCAAGCGGCGTACGCGGCGTCACGAGCGGATCGAGGAGGCTCGGCCAGCCGCCGCTCGCGTCCGGGTCGACGCGCATCGTGACCAGCGCGGCGTCCGCTTCGTCGGTGGCCTCCTCGGCACGCACCTCGATCAGCGCGTCCAGCGTGTCACGGTCGGCTTCCGTGCCGTCGATCTCCAGGAGCATCCGGGTGGTCGCCACGGTCAGCCTCCCGGCAGGTCGACGGCGACACCGGGGGTCTCCAGACGGGTGGCGTCGGCGAACGGATTGGCGTCCGCGATGCGCCACCACTGCGTGGAGTCGCCGATGAGTTCCGCCGCCATCAGGTCCAGACGGGTACCGGGGGCCGTCACCGCCTGCCCTCGGGGCGGCGGCGCGGGCACGGTCCGCGGTGCCGACATGGTGCGTACGGTGCCGTCGGGCAGTGTCACGGTCAGCGGCGACTGGCGGGCGTAACGGGAGGTGGGATCCATGGCGCCGCTCACCCGCCCAGCTCGGACATCTGCGGCAGCTGGAGCACGGCCTTGACCTCGCGAAGACCCTGGTAGAAGTCGGCGGCCAGCCGTGCGAGCCGGTCGTCCTTGGGGAGTTCGGCCCTCAGCAGAACGGTGAGTCCCAGGTCCGCGGTGGCGTGCACCGGGTTGAGCGCGCTGTCGAACGCGGTCTCCTGGATCGTCAGCGACTTCAGCGTGACCGGCGTGATCCGCCCGGGCCCCCACACGAACAGCGCGAGCGGCAGCCGCCCCGCGGGGATCGCCGTGCCCTTGGCCGCCCCGGGAAGGCGCGGCAGGATCTGGCCGCCGACCGGCTGCATCAGCATCTCGATCGCCGCCAGGCGCGGCGCGATGCCGAACGCCATCGTGATGGCGCCTTCCTTCTCCAGGCCGTCGGTGGCGTCCAGTTCGAGCTTCAGTGCGTACGTCTCCCTGGCGGGCTGCGCCGCGACGCCCGCGCTCGCCGCTGCGGGGCCGGTCAGGACGCGCGTGACGTTCACCGGGTTGTACTGGAACGACACGATCACCGGGACGAGCCCGAGCAGCGGGTCGGCGTACGACAGCAGCATCCCCTTGGTCAGCGCCATGCCCCCGCCTCCCGCCGTACGTGCGCGGCGACGGCCTCGGCGACGGTGGCCTCCGGGCCGTCGGGAACGGGGCGGCCCGCGAGCCGGGCGGCGATCAACGGCCGCAGCAGGAAGGGATCGGGGGCTGCCGGGACCTCCACGGTGATGTGGTGAGGGCCGTCGGGACTGGTAGGACAGTTGGGATTGATGGGACCGTCGGGTTTGATGGGACCGTCGGGTTTGATGGGGCCGTCGGGTTTGATGGGACCGTTGGGACGATCGGTCATGCCGTCTCCTCCGCCCAGACCTTGCCGAGCTTGTCGTATTCGCGCCGCAGCGCGTGGGTGAGATGCGCGGCCCGCACCCGGCCGCCGTCCGCCGCGGCGAGGAACGCGGCGGCGAGCGCCGCGTTCTGCACCGATCCGCCCGCGAGTTCCCGCCGTGCCAGGGCGTCCACGTCCAGGCCGTCGCACGGCGTGCCCTTGGGGAACGCGCGCCGCCACAACTCGCGGCGCAGCGCCCGGTCCGGCACCTCGAAGCGGATCGAGAAGCGCAGCCGCCGCAGGAACGCCTCGTCAAGGGCCTGCTGCTTGTTCGTCGCCAGCACCACAAGGCCCGTGAAGGTCTCCACGCGCTGCAGCAGGTAGTTGACCTCCAGGTTGGCCCAGCGGTCGTGGGCGTCACGCTGTTCCGTGCGCTTGCCGAACAGCGCGTCGCACTCGTCGAAGAACAGCAGCGCGCCGCAGCGCTCCGCGTCGTCGAAGGCGCGCGCCAGGTTCTTCTCGGTCTCGCCGATGTACTTGGAGACGACCGCCGACAGATCGATCCGGAACAGGTCCTGGCCGAGCCCGTTCGCCAGCGCCTCGGCCGCCATCGTCTTCCCGGTGCCCGGCGGCCCCGAAAGGAGCACCGCCACGCCCTGGCCGCGCGGCAGCCGTCCGCGGAAGCCCCACTCGTCCAGGACCACGTCCTGCAGGGCGACATGGGCGATCACCTCGTCGAGCTGGGCCCGCACATCGGGCGGCACGACCAGGTCGTCCAGGACGAAGCAGGGCGTCAACAGGTCGGCCAGGCGCCCCAGTTCATGGCGCGGCAGGCTCCGCGCAGCCCGCCACACGTCATCCACGGTCCACTCGCGTCCGGCCGCTGCCGCCTCCGCGCGCGCCTGCGCCAGGGCGACGCCGGCCTGCTGGCCGTCGAGGGTCAGCCGGGCGCCGAGCCGTCGTCCCTGCGCGCGCGCCTCCTCGGGCGCGAGCCCGGCCGCGCCGAGGGCCGTCTCCCACACCGCGGCGCGATCCGCCGGGGAACGCCGCGGCACAGGCACCACTTGGGCGCCGCAGGGGTCGGCATCGGCGCTGCCGCAGGCGATCAGCGGGCCGTCGCCGGGCGTCCAGGCGAGCGCGGGCAGCCGGTCGGCGGGCAGCACGGGTACGTACCCGCCGAAGCGCGCGGCGAGACGCACCTCGGGGTCACTCAACTCACGTGCATCGAGGGGGAGTTGGCCGATCTCCGTGGCGGCCTCGTACGCGATCCCGGTGAGGTCTCCGGCGCCGCGCAGGAGGACGGCGCCGCCGCCGAGGAGCGCGGCGACGCGAGCGTTGCGGGCAGTGCCGTCACTCGGGCGGGGCGCGGCGCCGGGGAGCGTGAGCCCCGCGAGGAGCCGGCGAGCCGTCGGCGTGAGGGCGAGCGGACCCTGGGGGCCCGCCCCAGGGACGAGGACGCCGAGCCGGACCAGTGGATCGGCGGGCTCCCAGGAGGGCGGAGGCGCCGCGCCGAACGGCAGCAGCGCGAGGCGGAGCAGCGCGGCGGAGGCATGGCGCTGGGCACCGTCGTCGTGCCCGCAGCCGAGGAGCACGCCGAACTGCGGGTCGGTCTCCGCCCACCAGACGGCCGCGGTGGTCAGCCGCTCGACGGGATCGAGGTCGAGGGCGGCGCACAGCCGGGCGTACGGCTCGTCGCTCGTCGCGGACGCCACGACGCCCGCGAGATGGGTGTCGAAGTGCCGCCGCGCCGCCTCGTCAGCGGGCGGCGGTGCGCCGACGGTTGCGAAGAGACCCTGGAGGTCCGTGCCTTCGGGAGCGGGCCCCCACACCGATCGCAACCGGCCGAGGTAGCCGCCGAGCGCACAGCACAGCGCGTCGAGCGCGGAAGCGAGTGCCGAGTCCAGGGCGGGTACGGGGGTGGCGGCCTCGCTCATGACCGCACCTCCACCTGGCGGGGCGCGCCCGCGAGCCGCCGGGAGCGCAGCGAGACGACGTGGCGGCCGGGCAGGTCCGGCACGTCGAAGGTGACCGAGGTGGGAGTGACGGCAACGACGGCGACCGCGACCCCGTCGAGGAAGAGCTCGGTGCCCGGGGCGCAGTGCGCGGTCGTCAGGGTGACCCGGTCGCCCACGGTCAACTGCCCGTCCCCGGGCACCGATACGACGACCGGGACAACGGCGAGCGCGACACGCCCACGGCTCACGGACAGCCCGTCTGCGTGCCTGTGCACCACCAACTCACGTACGGCGGGCACCAGATCATGCCTGGGCAGCCGCAGCGTGAACGCCTCCCGGTCCTGCCCGACCAGCGCCATCGGCCACCCGAGCGGACCGTGCCCCGGCGGATCGCCCGGCTCCGCCGAGAGGAGGAACAGGTCGCCGGGAGCGGCCCCTTCGACGTGCACGGAGGTCGTCTCGTCACCGCCGATCCGGTCGGGCCGCGGCGCGTCGAGCCGGGGCCCCGGGGAGGTGACGGAGAGCGTGCGCACGGTGGACACGGGTGGCCCTTCCGTGTGTGTGCGCCGCGGCTCGATGACGACCAGACTCACGGTGTACGCCACGGACAGCCGCAGCGGTTTGGTGGAGGCGGTCCACAGCTTCGAGTAGTTCTCCAGGTCGAACTCCTCCAGCGTGATGCGCAGGGGCTCCACGAGAACGGGCTCGGGATCCGGCAGGAACGGTGACCCGGCGCCGACGATGGGGCTCTCGTGCAGCCGGCGCATCACGGCGGCGAGCGAGGTGTGAATGATCTGCTCGGAGTCGCCGCCGGTGGTCGGTGTCGCTCCGTACGCGCTGAGCAGATAGTGGAGTTGCAGGGCGAGCGGCGGAGCACCCATGGAGGTACGGCTGCCGGCACCCGGGTGCTCCATGGAACGGAACGCGGGGTTGGGGGAGACCCGATACAGAAACCAGTTCAACCGGGGCCCGGGCTCGTCCCGGTCCAGCGGCCCGACGGTGACGGAGGGCTTGACACTGATCCCGGCATCGACGAACCCGGCGTCGGTGAGCCGCTTGAGCGTCTCGTCGACGGCCATGAACGCGTTGGCCGGCGTCACCATGACCCACCGTGCCGGGACCGGCCCTGCCGACGGTCGGCCAGGGAGGCGAGGGGGTCGGGGGCGGGGGTTGCGGGGCCCGCCGGGGCCACGACGGTGATCTGCCCGATATGAACATCGGGGCCTTGGCTCGCGGCCGCGTGATCGGATACGTGGGTGGAGTACGACGCCGCCGGATCGCCCGCGCGAGACGATCCCTCAGGAGAAGCCGTGGGGAACGGGGCACGGCCCGCGGCCCCGAACAGCGAGGCACCCGCCGCGCGGCTGCCGGAGGCCGCCCGAGCGAGGACTCCGACATGGCCGAGGGAACCCTCTGAGCCACCCGGCTTGCGGGCCTCGCCGGGGCTACCGGTGCCGTCCGGCTTGCCTGGGCCACTGGCGCCGCCCGATCGGCCGTGGCCACCAGACGCATGGCTCCCGGCGTTGGCCTCTGCTAGGGCGCGGGCGACCCAAGGGTCGGGACGGCCAGACACATCGCTTCCGGCGTTGGCCCCTGCCATGGAGGGGGCGCCCGATCGGCCGGGACGGCTAGGCGCATGGCTCCCGGCATCGGCCTCTGCCGCGGTGCGGGCGACCGAATGTCCGGGACGGCCGGACGCATGGCTTCCGGCGTCGGCACCTGCCATGGTGCGGGCGCCCGAATGGCCGGGACGGCCAGGCGCATGGCTTCCGGCGTCGGCACTTGCCATGGAGCGGGCGCCCGATCGGTCGGGGCTGCCAGACGTATCGCTTCCGGCGTTGGCCTCTGCCGTGGTGCGGGCGCCCGAATGGCCGGGACGGCCAGGCGCATGGCTTCCGGCGTCGGCACTTGCCATGGAGCGGGCGCCCGATCGGTCGGGGCCGCCAGACGTATCGCTTCCGGCGTTGGCACCTGCCACGGTGCGGGCGACCGAATGTCCGGGACGGCCAGGCGCATGGCTTCCGGCGACGGCTTCTGCCGTGGCGCGGGCGCCCGAATGGCCGGGCCGGCCGGACGCATGGCTTCCGGCGTCGGCACCTGCCACGGCGCGGCCGTCGGCCCCGGCTTCAGTAACGCTCCCGGATTCGGACCTGCTCCCGGCAGCGGCCCCGGGGTCGGGCCTGCTTCCGGCTCCGGTCCTGGGGGCGGATATGGCTCCGGCACCGGTCACTTCATGTCCGGTCCTGGGCTCGGGCCTGTTTCCGGCGGCGGTCCCGGGGTCGGGCCCACTCCCGGCTCCCGTCCTGGGCGCGGACCTGGCTCCGGCACTGGTCCCAGGTTCGGACTTGGCCCCGGCGCTGGTCCCTTCAGCTGCGGTCCTGGGCTCGGACCTGCTCCCGGCAGCGGCCCCGGCTCCGTCATCTGTCCCGGGCTGAGTGCTGGTCCGGGGCGCGGCTGCGGATCCGTTTCCGCCATCGGTCCCGAGCCGGGTACTGCCCTGGGTCGTGGCTCCGGTCCCTGCCCGGTCTCCGGCCGCGGCTCCGGTGCCTGCTCCGTCATCGGTCGCGAGCTGGGTACTGCTTCGGGTGCTGGCTCCGGTCCTCGCTCGGCCACCGGTCGTGGCTCCGGTCCCTGTTCCGTCACCCGTCGCGAGCTGGGTACTGGCGTGGGTGTTGGCTCCGGTCCTTGCCCGGTCTCCGGTCGTGGCTCCGCCGCCTGTCCCGAGGTGGGTAGTGCCCTGGGTGTTGGCTCCGGTCCCTGCCGTGTCTCCGGTCGTGGCTCCGGTCCCGGCTCCGTCATCTGTCCCGAGTTGGGTAGTGCCCAGGATGTTGGCTCCGGCCCCTTCCTGCTCACCGGTCGCGGCTCCGGTCCTGACTCCGTCACCCGCCCCGAGCTGAGTACTGCCCTGGGCCCTGGCCCAGATCCCTGCCCCAGCCCCTGTACCGGTCCCTGCTCCAGCGCCTGCCCCAGCGTCGCTCCCTGCCCGGTCTCCGCTCCCAGCCTCGTAACCCGTCCGGGCCTCAGTGCCGGTCCCCGCCCGGCCACCAGCTGCGGTCAGGAGCCGGCCTGCCCTCTCCTCGGCTTCGTTCCCAGCGGCCGCCGCGCCGGTCCCGGTTCCTGTGCCAGCCCCGGCTTCGCTCTCAACTCCAGTGGCTGTCCCCACCTGGACTGCCGCCAGGGTCCCGCTCGCAGTCCCGGCGTCGGTCCCCGCTCCCGAGCGCTCGGTTCCACCGCCCGTTCCGGACCAACTCCCGGCTTCGGCTGCGGACATGGCCGGGAAGCCGGCACGGGCTCCGGCCATGCTCCCGGACTGGCTGCTCCCGCCCGGAGGCGCGGCAGCAAGTCCGTTCCACGTTCCAGTGACCGCGCCCGCCCAGCTCCTCCCGGCCACAGAAGCGGCATCAAGCCCGCCCCACGCTCCGGCCCCACCGTCGGTTTCGGTCTCACGGCCGGTTGTTCCGGGCCCTGCCCTGGTGCCCATGTCGACCCAAGGGGACGCGCCGTCATGAGCCCAGCCTTGAAGGGCGTCCTCCCCGCCCCGGCGAGTTGGGGCGGCACCGGACCCCACTTCCCCGCTCGCCCTCCTCGCCCCCGTCCCCTCACTGCACCGAATCCCGCCAGGCCCAAGCCCACGCCCACGCCCAAGCCCAAGCCCAAGTCCTCCGTATACGCCCCACCCGGAAGAAGCCCCTCGCACTCCCTCCCGCCCCGCCCGCGCAGTCATCCGCAACAGGCTGCCGCCCACCTCGCCCCCAGCCACCTCAACCGCCCCCCACAGCTATCGCGGCCAACCGGCGGCGCCGGCTGCGGGGGAGGGCCTCGATCGTCGCGAGGTCCCAGCCGTACGCGGAGGCCAGTACGTGGACGTCGTGGTCCAGTTCGTCGAGGAGGGTCAGCAGGCCCCGCAGCACCAGCGTCTGGACGTCGACCGGGTGCTCCACCTCCCTGCCGCAGGCGGGGCAGTCGAAGGTCAGCGGGCCGGCGAGCGAATCGTCGATCAGCTCGAAGTCGTGGGGGGCCGGGGCGCGTTCGGGGATGCCCACCGTGCAGCGGCGCAGCAGCTCCGCCCGCCCCGCGGCATCCGGCGGCAGGTCGAGGAGATCGCCGTACGTGGGCTGGCGCAGGCCCCCCGCGCGACCGAGCACCGCGGTGCGGGGCCGGGCCGGCGGGACGGTGTCGGGGCCGAGCCGTACCGTGCTGAACTCCCCGCAGCCACAGGCCAGTACGGGCTCGATGTCCCGGCCGGTGAGCTCGCGGTGCAGGGCAAGGAGCAGCCGGTCACCCGTGGCGACGGGCAGCTCCGCCGGGTCATGTCCGGCGGCGGTGAGGAGCGCGATGACCTGGCCGAGCTCGGTCGTCCGCTCCCGAGCCCCGGCCAGCACGGAGAACACGGCGGCGAGCTCGGCATCAAGTGGGGAGGGCGTCATGGCCTACGGCTCCGCCGGTGTGACCCAGGCGGTGTCGCGGTCGAAGGTCTCGAAGGCCAGCTTGATGGTCTCGATCGCCACGGCCGCGGTGGCCGCGTCGAGCTGGGGGAGCGCCGTGTACTCC
>NZ_JBHYIG010000119.1:15852-27171 GCF_042740015.1 Streptomyces sp. NPDC059037 | reverse complement strand
CGGTGATCTACGGCCACCTGGGGGCGGGCGGAGCCGTAATTTTCGGGAAGGGGCGGGGTTGGGGAAAGAACCGCCGGAGGCAGACCTCAGCGCGCGATGTCCCCGTATCCCTCGATCTCCCGGGGATTCCGCGAACCAGGGCCCACGTACCGCGCGGAGGGGCGGACCAGCCGCCCCGTCCGCTTCTGCTCAAGGATGTGCGCCGACCATCCGGCGGTCCGCGCGCACGTGAACATGGACGTGAACATGTGCGCCGGCACCTCGGCGAAGTCGAGGACGATCGCGGCCCAGAACTCGACGTTCGTGGCCAGGACCCGGTCCGGGCGGCGGGCATGCAGCTCGTCGAGCGCCGCCTTCTCCAGCGCCTCCGCCACCTCGAAGCGAGGAGCGCCCAGCTCACGCGCCGTACGGCGAAGGACCCGGGCCCGCGGGTCCTCGGCCCGGTACACCCGGTGCCCGAAGCCCATAAGCCGCTCGCCCTTGTCCAGCGCCTGCTTCACGTACGCGACCGCGTCGCCCGTCCGCTCGATCTCCTCGATCATGCCGAGGACACGGGAGGGAGCCCCGCCGTGCAGGGGTCCGGACATCGCACCCACGGCCCCCGAAAGCGCCGCCGCCACATCCGCGCCCGTCGACGCGATGACCCGCGCCGTGAACGTGGACGCGTTCATGCCGTGCTCGGCGGCCGACGTCCAGTACGCGTCGACGGCCTGGACGTGCTTGGGGTCGGGCTCGCCGCGCCACCGCTTCATGAAGCGCTCGACGACCGTGTCCGCCTTGTCGATCTCCCGCTGCGGCACCATCGGCAGGCCCTGCCCGCGGGCGGACTGGGCGACGTACGAGAGCGCCATGACGGCGGCCCGCGCCAGATCGTCGCGGGCCTCCTGCTCGCTGATGTCCAGGAGCGGCTTCAGGCCCCACACGGGGGCGAGCATCGCGAGGGCCGACTGGACGTCCACGCGGATGTCGCCGGAGTGCACGGGGATGGGGAACGGCTCGGCGGGCGGCAGGCCGGGGTTGAAGGCGCCGTCGACGAGCAGGCCCCAGACGTTGCCGAACGAGACGTGACCGACCAGATCCTCGATGTCGACGCCGCGATACCGAAGCGCGCCGCCCTCCTTGTCGGGTTCGGCGATCTCCGTCTCGAACGCGATGACTCCCTCAAGTCCGGGTACGAAGTCGGACATCAGGCGGCTCCTCGTGATGTGTACGACAGATGGTGGTGACAGACAGCTCGTGACCATGTGTCAGAAAAGGGATGCTGCCGGTCCGGTTACGTGGTCCGTCGACTCGCGGTCCGGATCGGTCACCCCGGTGATGCCCCGTGCGGCTGGTGGTCACCCAACCGATACGGCAGCGGAACGATATCCCTTGGTGCCACCCTTGGCGATGGATAGCGGCACTCAGTGCCACACGTCACCTCTACGTGGTGACCGTCGGCCCGTCGGGTGACCCTTCGTATACGGCAAGATGACCGCGTGACCGATCGAGCCGCCGCCTCGCCTGCCTCAGCCTCGCCGTCAGCCGCCGCACACGCTCCCCGGGCGGCCGAGCCCGATCCCGCGGCCCTCCGTGCCCAGTACGGCGCCGACGGGCTCCTGGAGGCGGAGCTGCCCGGAACGCCGATGGAGCAGTTCGAGATCTGGTTCGCGCAGGCGCTCGCCGCGGCCGAGGCGGGCGTGCTGCACGAGCCGAACGCCATGGTCGTGTCGACGGCGGACGCCGATGGCCGCCCCAGCTCCCGCACGGTCCTCATGAAGGGCTACGACCGGCACGGCTTCGTCTTCTTCACCAACTACGAGTCCCGCAAGGCCCGCGAGCTCGCCGCCAACCCGAACGTCGCGCTGCTCTTCCCGTGGCACCCGGTGGCCCGCCAGATCATCGTCACCGGCACGGCGGAGCGCGTCGGCCGTGAGGAGACGGTCGCGTACTTCCGCAGCCGCCCGCACGGCTCCCAGCTCGGCGCCTGGGCCAGCGCCCAGTCATCGGTGATCGCGGGCCGCGAGGAACTCGACCGTGCGTACGCCGATCTGGCGGCGCGCTACCCGGAGGGCGAACAGGTCCCCGCGCCCCCGCACTGGGGCGGCTTCCGCGTCGAGCCGCAGACGGTGGAGTTCTGGCAGGGCAGGGCGAACCGGCTGCACGACCGGCTGCGCTATGTGCGGACGGAGGCCGATCCGGGTTCCGCGGCGGGCTGGACGCTGGAGCGCCTCAGCCCGTGAGAGCGGCTGTCCAGGATCGCCCCGCGCGCCGCCCAAGATCCAAGCCCGTCCGGCGTTTGAGGACCGGGGGCACGGGGGCGGAGCCCCCGACCGGCACGCACAGCTCCGGGGCGCGAACTACCCGGTAAGGACCCCGTCCAGAAACGGCTCGATCGCCTCGCGCCAGGCCTCCGGCTGGTCGTAGTGGACGAGGTGGCCGGCGTCCGCCACCTCCGCGTACGCGCCGCGCGGCAGCACGCGGACCATTTCCTGGGACTCGGCACGGCCCAGCTCGCCGTCCAGGCCGCGGACGACGAGGGTGGGGCACTGGACCTGGGCGAGGTCCTCCCAGTGGGCGTCGTGCACCCATGTCTCGCGGGACTTCAGCATCTGGTCGCGGTCGAAGACGGGGCGCCAGCCGTCGGGGCCCTCGGTCATCACCTCGGCGAAGAACTCGCCGCGGGAGGGGTTGGGCCGCTCCACCCAGGGGTCGTCCTCGCCGAACCATTTCCGTACGTCGGCGAGGGTCGCGAAGGGCACGGGCCAGGCCTTGAACCAGTCCTCCCACTCGCGCTGCGACGCGGCACCCAGGGCGGACGCCCGCATGTCGCAGATGATCAGGGCCCGGACGAGATCGGGGCGCCGCGCGGCGAGCTGCCAGGCGGTGAGCGCTCCCATGGAGTGGCCGATGAGAACGGCGGGGGCGAGGCCGAGCTGGACGAGCGCGGCCTCGGCGTCGTCCACGTAGGCCTCGCGGGTGAAGGGGCCCTCGGGGGGCTTCTCGCTCTGCCCGTGCGCGCGCTGGTCGAGTGCGACCGCGCGGTGCCGCTCGGAGAGCCAGCGGGCGGTGCCCGCCCAGTGCGATGCGCGGCCCATCAGGCCGTGCAGTAACAGCACACCGCCCGGCGGCCCGTCGGCCTCCCTGGATTTGGGAGGATCGGCGAACTCCCAGGCGGCCAGGCGCACGCCACCCGCGCCCGTCACGTCGATGCGCCGCACCATGATTCCTGGCACCCCCCTTGAATCCTCTCGGGCTGAACGCCTGGTTCTGTCACGCACCCCCGCACGCTATCGAACTCCCTTTCGAAAGCGGGCGGATCGCCGGCAACACCCCTCGTTTGAGTGACCGCACTCAAGGATTGGTCGCCGCAGCCGAGGGGAGATCTTCATCGGGAGGCGGGCCGCTCGGGGAAATCGGTCCGAGGGGAATGACCCTGGGAGCTCGGGGCTCCGGGTCAGAACAGGGGAGGACAGGCCCCGGCGCTCAAGGGCGCCGGGGCCCGCTGCTTCTCCGAGGCGATGTCCGCGGCGTGCGGGCGCGCCATCTCCGCGGCGTACGGGCACACCATTTCCGCGGCGTACGGGCACGCCGTCTCCGCGACGTGCGCGCGCGACCCGCGTGCGGACCCGCACGCGGCCTCGCTCGTGCTCACCAGACGGGCACATCCTTCTGCCCCCTCCCACGCCCGTGACGGCCAGACCCGGTGCCGACACGGTCAAGAGCCCTCAGGTCATATGCCTCTCGCGACAGCCTCGCACGCAAAACGTCCGGCCGCTGCGATTCCGCACACTGAATCTTGGACCCCACGGGATCCAGGAGTCTTCACAACTGCCCAATACTTACCGGTAGTTGACGCATGTTTCCCCCAACGGGAGACGGAATCCGCCGAAAGCCGACGTGGACGGCCGATGACGACAGCCGATGGCGAAGGCCGCAACGGCCTCAGCGCTTGGCGACGAACACGTGCGACGCGACCTCCGCGGCCAGCTCGGCGGCCTCGCCGCTGCTGCCCACAAGGACCCCGCCCGCGGACTCCGTCACACTCACCACGGAGCCGGGCTGGACGCCCGCCCGCCGCAGTGTGTACATCAGCTGCGCGTCCGTCTGGATCGGCTCACCGATCCGGCGGACCACGACCGTCTTGCCCTCGGTGCCCGGGTCGAGGTCGACCAGCGAGACCATGCCCTCGTCGAGGAACGGATCGGCGCCGTCCTTCTCGCCCAGCTCCTCCAGGCCCGGGATCGGGTTCCCGTACGGAGACTCGGTGGGGTGGCGCAGGAGCTCCAGGACACGGCGCTCCACCGCCTCGCTCATCACATGCTCCCAGCGACACGCCTCCGCGTGGACCTGCTCCCACTCCAGGCCGATCACGTCGACAAGCAGGCACTCGGCGAGCCGGTGCTTGCGCATCACGCGGGTGGCGAGCCTGCGGCCCTCCTCGGTCAGCTCCAGGTGACGGTCGCTGGCGACGGCCACCAGGCCGTCACGCTCCATGCGCGCGACCGTCTGGCTCACCGTCGGCCCGCTCTGGTCGAGCCGCTCGGCGATCCGGGCGCGCATGGGGACCACACCTTCCTCCTCCAGCTCGAGGATGGTGCGCAAATACATCTCAGTGGTGTCAATCAGCCCCGACATGGGTGCCCCTCAGATCTCGCTCGTGCGGCCGGCCCTGCCCTCAATTCTGACGCATACCGCTGACAACCGGGCTGCGCCGGGGAAAACCCGGTACAGGCGGTCTTGACGGGGGTGCCCGGGCCGTATTGACAGGGCACTGGTCCAGACCGCAACGTGATCCGCGGCACGCAGGACGGACAGACGTACAGGGCATGCATACGTACAGCACATTCGTACCCGGAAAGGTTCCTCGGCGCATGGGCTCCAAGAGCGAGAGCAAGCTGGCCGGTCAGTACATCGACGCCGCGATCGGACTGCTCGGCCGGGTCCGCGACGAGGAGAACGCGAACATCGAGGCGGCGGGCGTGCTCCTTGCCGACGCCGTCGAGGCGGGCGGCAGGCTCTTCGCCTTCGGTGCCGGACACTCGTCGCTCGCCGCGCAGGACGTCGTCTACCGCGCGGGCGGCCTCGCCCTGATGAACCTTCTCGCCGTCCCCGGCGTCGTCGGCATCGACGTCATGCCCGCCACGCTCGGCTCCGCCCTTGAGCGCGTGGACGGCCTCGCGGGCGCCGTCCTCGACTCCTCGCCGGCCCGCCCCGGCGACGTACTCGTGATCATCTCGCTCTCCGGGCGGAACTCGCTTCCCGTGGAGATGGCGATGAACGCCCGCGCGCTCGGCCTGAAGGTCATCGGCGTGACGTCGGTGGCGTATGCGGCGGAGACGAAGTCGCGGCATGTGTCCGGGACGTTCCTCAAGGACCACTGCGACGTCGTGATCGACTCGAAGATCGCGCTCGGCGACGCGGAGCTGAGCCTCGACGCCGTCGACGCGCCCTTCGGGCCCGCCTCCAGCGTGGTCACCAACGCGATCATGCAGGCCATGATGGCCACTGCCGTGGAGGCTCTGGCCGCGCGTGGGGTGCAGCCTCCGCTGCTTCGGTCGGGGAACGTGGATGGGGGCCACGAGTGGAACGGGCGGGTTTTTGAGGAGTACGGAGACCGGATTTTCTATCGGCGGTGAGTGCCGTCTGCGGGTCCGCTTTGGCTGGTCGCGCCCACGCGGCGGAGCCGCATATGTCACAGCCCCGCGCCCCTGACGGGGCGCTTCAGCCCCCCGGCGGGAACTTCACCCGCACCGTCAGCCCTCCGCCCTTCCCGTTCGCCTCCGCCGTCACCTCCGCGCCGTGCGCCCGCGCGATCGCGGTCACGATCGACAGGCCGAGCCCCGCGCCCTCCCCACGCCTGTGTGTACGCGCCCTCAGGCGCCGGAAGGGCTCGAAGAGGTGGGGGACGGTCTCGGGTGGGACGTCGGGGCCCGTGTTGGTGACCTCGATCCAGTCGGGTCTCGTCCGTAGCTCGACCCGGCCGCCCTTCACGTTGTAATGCACGGCGTTCGCCACGAGGTTGTGCACGAGGCGGTCGAGCAGCACTCCGTCGCCGTGGACGGTCAGCGGCTCGGCGTGGACGGACAGGGTGACGTCGCCTTCCGCCGCCCGTCCCGCGAGCCCCTCCGCGACCGCGTCGGCGATGACGTCCACGGCGATCGGCTCCCGGCGTTCAAGGCCCTGCTCCGACGTGGCGAGCAGCAGAAGACCCTCGATGAGGTGCTCGCTGTCGTCGGCCACCGAGATCAGTTTCGTACGGATCCTCGTGACCTGTTCCGCGTCCGGCGCACCGGCCAGGCCGATCTCCGCGGCGGCCCGCTGCACGGCGAGCGGGGTGCGCAGCTCGTGCGCCGCGTTGGCCGCGAACCGCTGCTGGGCGCCGACCAGCTGCTCTATCCGGCCGAGCATCTCGTCGAAGGTGTCGGCCAGCTGCTTCAGCTCGCCGGGCGGGGCGTCGAGCGCGATCCGTTCGTGCAGGTTCTCGCCGGAGAGCCGGCGAGCGGTGCCGGTGATCACGGCCACGGGGCGAAGCACCCGGCCTGCCATCCACCAGGCGAGCAGGATGGACAGCGCGGCGTACACGAACAGGACGATGACCGAGACGGTAAGGAGGCGGCTGAGGGCGGCCTGCTCGGCGACATCGCTGATCTTCGTGACGGCGAGGCCCTGCGTGACCTCGGTGGGCAGGGGTTTGGCGGGGGCGGCCGAGGCGGCCGGGCTCGGTGGGCGCCAGGGCGGGCCGATCCTGCTCGCGGGGACTGCGGTGGTGACGGCGGCGGTGATCGAGGAGTAGAGCCCCTGCCGGACCAGGAAGTAGACGAGCCCGGTGAGCAGGGCTCCGGCGAGGACGAGCATGCCGCCGTAGAGGGCGGTGAGCCGGGCGCGTTCGCTGCTCATGCGGAGAGGAGGCGTGCCGAGGCGTCCCGCGCCGAGGCCTTTCACGCCGACCAGCCCGTGATCCGGTAGCCGGCACCCGGCACCGTCTCCACCACCGGCGGATCGCCCAGCTTCGTGCGCAGTTTGGACAGCGTGACCCGGACCGCGTTCGTGCGGTAGCTGGTGTCCTCCTCCCAGACCTGTTCGATCAGGTCATCGCCGCTGACGACCGCGCCCTCCGCCCGCAGCAGCGCCTCAAGGACCGCGAACTCCTTGCGGGAGAGCGCGAGATGGCGCCCGTCGCGGCTTGCCTGGCGGCGGGCCGTGTCCAGGACCAGGCCCGCGCGTTCGATGACCGGCGGCAGTGCGGGGCGGGTGCGGCGGCCGAGCGCCAGGACGCGGGCAAGGAGTTCGTCGTACGCGAACGGCTTGGTCAGGTAGTCGTCGGCGCCCAGACCGAGGCCCGCGACCCGGTCCCGGACCGTGGCCGACGCCGTCAGCATCAGGACCCGGGTGAGCAGCCGCTGCCGCACGACCCGGCGGCACACCTCGTCGCCGTGCAGGCCCGGCAGGTCCCGGTCCAGGACGACGACGTCGTACTCGCCGAGCTGGAGCTTGCGCAGGGCGGTCAGGCCGTCGGACGCGACATCGACCGCGAGCGCGTCGCGGCGCAGCCCGTCGGCGATCATCTCGGCCAGGAATTCCTCGTCCTCCACCAGCAGTACACGCATCCGGCCTGTGTACCTGAAGTGCACCTTTCGCCGATGTAAGCGTCTGCGTTGAGAGAAACGAAACCCCGCTTGCCGCCAGCCTGTGCGCGTCGACATGACAGCGAGAAGTGAAGGGGACGTCATGAGGACTCGTACGCGCTCAGCAGCCGTCGCATCGGGGTTCGCCGCGCTCGCCCTGTTCGCCGGAGCCTGCTCCTCCGGCGGTGGCGAGAGCAGCCGGGACAGCGCCGACGGCGGAAAGGGCAAGCAGGCCGACGCCGCCTTCAAGGAGCGCGAGTGCCTGCGCAAGCACGGCCTCAAGGTGGCCGAGCCCAAGGCCGGCGAGGACAGCCGGGGGATCACCATCGGCGGCGACCTGAGCAAGGAGAAGATGCAGGCCGCAATGAAGGAGTGCACCGGCAAGGGCGGCGGCGCGGGCGGCGGATCGGTCTCGCAGGCCGACAAGGACAAGATGCTCAAGTACGCCCGCTGCATGCGCGAGAACGGCTACGACATGCCGGACCCCAAGTTCGACGGCGGCGCCATGCAGGCCCAGCCCATGCCCAAGGGCGCCGAGGCCAAGAAGATGGAGAAGGCCGCCAAGGCGTGCAAGGACATCGTCGCGTGAGGCGCCGCACCGCCGTCGTCGCCACCGTCGTGGCCCTGCTCGCGATCACCGGCGGCGGCGTCGCCGTCACCGCCATGGCCGGGCAGGGCGACGGCAAGGACGGTTCCGCGAGCCGGGACGCCGGACTGCCGCCCGCCACCGCCCCCGTCGAGCGCGGCGACCTCAGCAGCGGCACCCAGACCGACGGCACCCTCGGCTACGCCAAGGAACGCAAGGTCAATGCGGGCGTCACCGGCATCCTCACCTGGACCACGGGCACCGGCTCGACGATCCGGCGCGACGGCCGTCTGTACGAGGTCAACGGCGTCCCGGTGCGGCTCATGTACGGCACCGAGCCCATGTACCGCACGCTGAAGACAGGTGACAACGGCGACGACGTACTACAGCTGGAAGAGAACTTGCGGGCGCTCGGGCACGGCGCGGGCCTTGCCGTCGACGACACGTACACGGAAGGCACCGCGGCCGCCGTCAGGCAGTGGCAGAAGGCGCACGACCGCAAGCAGACGGGGCGGGTCGGCCCGGACCAGATCGCCTTCTCGCCCGGGGCCGTCCGCGTGAAGTCCGCCGAGTCGGCCGTCGGCGACCAGGTCGCCCCGGGGAAGCCGGTGCTCGCCACGACCGGCTCCGAACGGGTCGTACGTTTCGACCTCGACGTCGCCGAGGGGAAGCTCGCCAAGGCGGGCACGAGGGTCACCGTGGACCTGCCGGACGGCTCGACGGCCAAGGGCCGGGTCGCGTCCGTCGGCAGGACCGCGAAGCCGGGCGACGACCCGGCCGACAAGACCCCGAAGATCCCGGTGACGGTCTCCTTCGACGACCCGGGGAAGGTCGACGGATTCGACCAGTCCCCGGTGACGGTGAACCTCACCGGCGAGACCCGCGAGGACGTGCTCTCCGTCCCCGTCAACGCGCTCCTCGCGCTGCCCGGCGGCGGCTACGGCGTCCAGGTCGTCGAGCACGGCCGCGCCCGCCAGGTGAAGGTCGAGCTCGGCATGTTCGGGCAGGGGCGCGTCGAGGTGACCGGCGGCGGGCTGCGCGAGGGCGCGAAGGTCGGGGTGCCCAAGATATGAGCGCCGTCGTGGAGTTGGCCGGGGTCACCAAGGAGTATCCGGGCGGTGTCGCGGCCCTGCGCGGAGTGGACCTGACGGTGGCAGAGGGCGAACTCCTCGCCATCGTCGGCCCGTCCGGGTCCGGCAAGTCGACGCTGCTGCACATCGTCGGCACGCTCGACCGTCCGACGCAGGGCTCGGTGGCCATCGCAGGGCACGACGTGGCGGCCCTCACCGACCGCAGCCTCTCGGCGCTGCGCGCGCGGCACATCGGGTTCGTCTTCCAGGCGTTCCACCTGGTGCCGGGGGTCAGCGCGCGGGACAACGTCGCGGAGGGCCTGCTGTACTCCGGGCTCCCGCGCGCCGAACGCCGCCGCCGCGCGGCCGACGCGCTGGAGCGGGTCGGCCTCGCGGACCGCATGAGACACCGGCCGCACGAACTCTCCGGCGGCCAGAAGCAGCGCGTCGCCATCGCGCGGGCCGTGGTCGGCGCTCCGGATCTGCTGCTCGCCGACGAGCCGACCGGCGCGCTGGACTCGGCGTCCGGCGAGGCGGTCATGGAGCTCCTGCACGACCTCAACGCGGAGGGCGCGACGATCGCCGTCATCACCCACGACACGGAGATCGCCCGGCGGCTGCCGCGCCAGGTGCGGATCAGGGACGGGCGGGTCGTGGCGGATGCGCGGGCAGAGGAGGTGTCCGTCTGATGACGTCGCTTGATACGTCGGATACGTCACGCAAGAAGCTGCGAGCGGCGCGGGTCGGCCCCCGCGACGTCCTGCACGTCGGCTCGGCGGGACTGCGCAGCCGCCCGGTCCGGGTCGTCCTGTCCGCGCTCGGCATCGCGATAGGCATAGCCACGATGATCGCGGTGGTGGGTGTCTCCTCATCGAGCAAGGCCCAACTCATGCAGGAACTCGACGAGTTGGGTACGAACATGCTGGTCGCGTCGCCGGGGGAGCCGCTGTTCTCGGGCGAGAAGGTGGTGCTGCCGCGCGACGCGGCGGGCCGGGTCTCGCGCGTCGAGGGAGTGGAGAACGTGGGCGCGACAGGCGACCTCGACCGCTCCGTACGGCGCAGCGAGAAGATCCCCGAGGACGAGACCGGCGGCATCTCCGTCAAGGCGGCGACCGAGGGTCTGCTGGAGGTGCTGCGCGGCGAGATGGCGCACGGCACCTGGTTCAACGCGGCCAACAGCCGCTATCCGTCGCTGGTCCTCGGCCATGTCGCGGCGCAGCGCCTCGGCATCACGGAACCGGGCACTCAAGTGTGGCTCGACGACCGTTACTTCACCGTCATCGGCATCCTCGACCCGCTGCCGCTGGCCCCCGAGATCGAACGCTCGGCGCTCGTGGGATGGGACGCGGCGAAGTCCGAACTCGCCTTCGACGCCCGCCCCACGTCCGTGTACGAGCGCTCGGCCGACGCGGCGGTCGGGGAGGTCCGCGGCCTGCTCGCGGCGTCGATCGACCCGGAGAACCCGAGGAACGTACAGGTCACGGACCCGTCATCGGCGCTCAAGGCGAAGGCGGCGACGGAGGGCGCGTTCTCCACGCTGCTGCTCGGGCTCGGCGGGATCGCCCTGCTGGTCGGGGGCGTCGGGGTAGCCAACACCATGATCATCTCAGTCCTGGAACGGCGATACGAGATAGGCCTCCGCCGCTCGATGGGCGCGACGAAGGGACAGATCCGGATCCAGTTCGTGACGGAGTCGCTGATGCTTTCGGGCCTGGGCGGTGTCGCGGGAATCGCCCTGGGCGCGGCGGCGACGGCAGCGTACGCGGCGTCGGGCGGCCTGCCCTGGGTGATCCCGCTGTGGGCGGTGTCGGGCGGCTTCGCGGCAACGCTGGCGATCGGCACGGTGGCGGGGTTGTACCCGGCGGTACGGGCGGCGCGGCTCTCCCCGACGCTGGCGCTGCACGCGGGGTAAACGGGCTGCCGGGCAATCGGGTGGGCGGGCGGGAAAGATCCGCCGCGGAGCGGCGGCCACGAAAAACCCCCCCCCCCCCAAAACCCCCAGGCGCCCCGAAACCCCCCCCCCCCCCGCCCCGGGAAAACCAAACCCCACCCCCCC
>NZ_JBHYIG010000119.1:0-15842 GCF_042740015.1 Streptomyces sp. NPDC059037 | reverse complement strand
GCGCGTGTGGGGGGCGCCTGGGGGCTGCGCGGGGCGCGGGGCGCCCCCAACACATAACCCCCCGCGCGCCGCCCGGCGGCCTCGAAAACCCGCCCACCCACAGAACCCCGGAGGCGCAGCTAACCGCCCAGCACCCGAGCCAGGTCAAGCGAAGCCGCAACCCTCGCCGAGACGCTCTCCGCGTACGCCGCGTCCGCCCGCTCGAACTGCGTACGGCTCGCACCCCGCAGAAACGTCACCACACCCAACGTCCGCCCCCGGCTGCGCAGCACCGTGCACAGCGCGTGCACGGAGTCCTCCGGCCACTGCCTTGCCGCCGCCCACTCCCGGGCCCGCTCGGGAGCCGCCGCGCCCGCACTGGCGCGTACGGAACCCGCCCGCTCGACACACTGCGGCGCCGGATGCCCTTCCAGATACCGCACCGGAAGGCCCGCCTTCGCCACGGGGAGGCACGGCCCCGGCGCCCCCGCGGGCGTCGCGGCCGCCCGCACGAGCCGCACCGCATCCCCGTCCCCGGAGTCCCCCGCCACCAGGTCGATCAGCGCGTGATCGGCGAACCCGGCGAGCGCGAAGTCCAGCTGGACGGTCGCCGCCTCCGTCGGATCCTCGCACTCGGCCGCAGCACGCGCCGCCCGGTGCAACTGCTGCGAACGGAACCGCAGTTGAGCGGCCTCCTGCTCGGTCTGCTTGGCCTCCGTGACGTCCTGGAAGAGCCACCCCACACCCAGCGGAACCGGCTCCTCCGCCAACGGCGACGCCAACCGCAGAAAACCGCTCCGCCAGCACCGCCGCTCCGGCTCACCGCTCTCCGAGGCCCGCACGGACACCCACATCTCGGCGGGAGCCGGCGGCGCCCCCTCGGCAAGCACATGCGAGAGCGCGCTCTCCAACTCCTCGACGCCCTGCCCCAGCAGATCACCGAGCGGCCGCCCGAGCACCGCCGTACGCCCCATGCCAAGGGCCCGCGCCGCATGCTCGTTGACGACAGCGGGCCGAAGATCGGCATCAACGAGAACGACCCCCCAGGAGGCGTTCTCGAACAAGGCCTCGCTCAGGGCGATGGACCGCTCCAGATCGATCTGCGCGTGCACCTCGCTGAAGGCGCAGTACACCCCCGCGGGCTTCCCGTCCCCGCCGCGCACCGCGGCGGACTGCGTCCGCACGAGCACCCGCCCGCCGTCCTTGGTCAGCAGGGCGAACTCGTGCACCTGCCGCCCAGGAGCCTCCATCGCGGAGAGCAGCCGCGCCTCGACCTCCTCGGCGTCGGCCGTCCGCACCGCCCACCCCGCGAACCCCCGCCGCCCGACGGCCTCCGCCGCCGACCACCCGAGGATCCGCTCGGCCTCACGGTTCCAGTGGGTCACCACCCCGTCGGCATCGAACGCGCACAACGCGGCGTCCATCCCGTCGAGCAAAGCCGCAAGCAATTCCGCCCCACCCGGTTCGGGCTCCTCGGGCCCCAACTCATCGGTGGTCCCGCTACGCCGGGAAGCACTCACCTGGCACCCCCTGCAGGCCGTGTCCTCATGAGCTGCATGTTCTGCGAGTTCTGCGTATACCGCACGTCAGATCATTGAACTCGAACGTGACGCAGCACACAGGCGGTTCCCGGAAGTTGGGCGAAATCGTTGCTCCATGAAAAGCGGTTGTGCGACGGACGGGGCGGTTCCTAGGGTGGCACGTACACACGAAGGGAGGTGGTTCGGCCGATGTATGGAAACCGGACGCGTGAGGTGACTGCGGGCTAGTGGCCCGTCGTCGCAACTCGAATTCGGCGCCGGACCAGCACGTGTGATGTGCGTGCAGCCGGCCCAATCCCAAGCAGTCACCCGACCCGCGAGCCGCCGGTACGTCCGGCCGGCTTTCCGCCGTTGCGTACGGCGGGAACCACGGCTCGCGGGTTGTCCGCGTTCCGGGGGCGTTTCCGGGGGCGTTTCCCGGGGCGGTCAGCCCTTGCTGACCGCGAGGAGGATCTCCGGGAGGCGGCGCGCCACCCTCGGGGCGGCGAGGCGCAGGCCGCAGTAGGTGATCAGCGCGCCGTACGCGCCGCCGAGCGGCAGCAGCACCCAGGACCAGTCGGCCCCGCCCGCCACATGCAGCCAGATGGTGAAGGCGAGGACGGGGGCGCACAGCAGGGCCGCCGCGACCATCCCGCCGAAGATCGAGATCCAGGCAAGGCCTGCCTGGCCGGGGGCCACGTTCTTGTAGCCCTCCTGCGGGATCGAGTACGGAAAGCGGGCCGAAGACCAGGCGCCCGTCGCCAGCATCGCGCCGAGCAGCGCGAGCGAGAGGCCGAGGCCTTCCGGCAGGGCGGGCCAGTCGCCGAGCACGGCGGCCGTGATGACGGTGACCAGCGTCGCGTACGGCAGGGTGATCACCAGCAGGGCCAGTGCGCGGCCGCGCAGTTCGACGTACGCGTCGTGCGCGGAGGAGATCGTCATCGCGACCATCCAGAACGCCGAGGTGTCCTGGCCGAACTGGTTGTACATGAGGACGCCGAGCATCCCCGCCGCGAAGCACGCGAAGTAGATCGAGCCGGTGCCCTGCAGGGCGTTGAAGAGCGGCACGATCAGGCCGATGGCCAGGGATGTCACCCAGGCGGCCTTCGTCTTCGGGTCGCGCCATACGTAGCGCAGGCTGCGCTCCATGACGGTGCCGGTGCGCCCGGCGGGCAGCAGCCGTCCCAGGCCGCGCGTGGAGCGCTCCCTGGTGGGTTCCGCCGCGGCGAGCGTGGAGCCGTCGGGGGTCGTCATCAGGCGGGTGAGGCTGCGCTGCCAGAGGGCGAGGAGGCCGGCCAGTGCGGCGCCGCTCAGGGCGAGTTGGGCGACCCCGACGGCATACGACCCCTCGCTCACCGAGTCGACGGCGCCGATCGCCGACGCGGGCGGGATCCAGCGCACCACGTCCCTGGCCGGATCGAGCTGCGAGAGCCCGGACGAACCGAGCCGCTGCGCCCCGAAGTTGACGACCTGCGCGCCGACCGCGATGACGAGACCGCTCAGTACGGCGAGGTCGCGGCCCTTGCGGCTGGTCAGCAGGCGGATGTTGGCGGCGGCGACGGTCCGGGCGAGGGCGACGCAGATCAGCACGGTGAGTGCGATGGCGAGGATGCCGGTGAGGAGGGCGGCGGCGCCGTGCGCGAGCGAGATGACCGAGCCGAGCGCCAGGCAGAGCGTGAAGAGCGGCCCGATGCCGACGAGGGACGCCACGAGCAGTGCGCGCACCAGCGGCCGTGGCCGCAGCGGCAGCATCACCAGGCGCGTCGGGTCGAGGGTCTCGTCGCCGCTGGGGAAGAACAGCGGGAACACCGCCCAGCCGAGCGCGAGGATCGCGGTGAGCAGGATGGAGACGGTGGCGGCGTGTTCGTTGCCGCGCAGCGCGATGAGCCCGAGGAGCTGCAGTGCCGCCATGAGGAGCGCGGCGACGACGGAGGCGACGTAGGCGGCCTTGCGTCCGGACGACTGGTGCAGCCCGTTGCGCAGGAGCGAGAGCTTCAGGCGTACGAAGACGGGCGTGATGGAGGGTACGGGGGCGGCCGCTGCCTCGGCGGGGCTCATCGGGTGCCGCCGCCGAGCCAGTCGAGGTGCGAGCCCGCGTCACGGCCGTTGGCCCCGACCAGCTCCAGGAACGCTTCCTGGAGCGATGCCGCCGCGCCGCGCACCTCGCCGAGGGTGCCCTGCGCGCGGATGCGTCCGGCAGCCATCACGGCGACCCAGTCGCAGAGCGACTCGACGAGCTCCATGACGTGCGAGGAGAAGACGACGGTGGCCCCGGATGCGGTGTAGCGCTCAAGGACGCCGCGGATGGTCTGGGCGGACACGGGGTCGACGCCCTCGAACGGCTCGTCGAGGAAGAGGACTTCAGGGTTGTGCAGCAGGGCCGCGGCGAGGCCGATCTTCTTCCGCATGCCGGTGGAGTAGTCGACGACGAGTTTGTGCTGGGCGCCGGCGAGGTCGAGTACGTCCAGGAGCTGGGTCGCGCGCTTGTCGACCTCTTCGCCGGGCAGTCCGCGCAATCTTCCGGTGTACGCGAGGAGTTCGCGCCCCGAGAGCCGCTCGAAGAGGCGCAGGCCTTCCGGGAGGACGCCGATGCGGGCCTTGACCTCGACGGGGTCGGTCCACACGTCGTGGCCGACCACTTCGACCGTGCCCTGGTCGGGGCGGAGGAGGCCGGTCACCATCGAGAGGGTGGTGGTCTTCCCCGCGCCGTTCGGTCCTACGAGGCCGATGAACTTGCCCGCGGGGAGGGTGAGGTCGATGCCGGCAACCGCGATCTGCTGGCCGAAGGCCTTCCAGAGCCCTTGCACCCTTACCGCCGCCGGTGCCTCGCTCACCCTGTCCGCCCTTCGTCGCCGTCGCGTCGCCGTTTCCGCACGATACGTCGGGAGGCGGTTCTTTTTCCCCTACGGGGCCTCAGGAGCCGCGCAGGGGCGCGCTACCGCCGCGCCTCGCGCCCGCACGCGTACGCCAGCGGCGAGATGATCTCCTCCGCGTCGGGGAGCCACCGGTTGGCGGCGGTCGGGCGGCAGGCCCACTGCACCGCGCCGGTCGCGCCGAACCGCGTGGGCGGCGCCGCGACGTACGCGCCCTCGCCCAGCGCGTCCAGGTCGATCGCGGCCGGCGGCCAGCCCAACTTGCGTACCAGGTCAGGCACCTTCACCGCCGCACCGGGGAGGACGAAGAACTGCATGCGGCGGTCCGGCGTGCAGGTGACGGGGCCGAGCGTCAGTTCCATCCGCTCCATGCGCGCGAGCGCGAGGAATCCCGCCGTCTCCGGCACGTCGATCGCGTCGAAGGTGCGGCCCGTCGGCAGCAGGATCGACGACTTCGGCTGCTTGGACCACAGCCGCCTGGCCACCGTCGCGCTGCCCGTCGCCTGCGTCGCCCAGTCCTCGCGCGCCGGGTGCGATCCGGGCTGTGTGCACGCGCCGTCACCGCACGAGCAGACTTCGGTGCCTTCGACGGACTCCAGCCACGTCCCGGGGAACACGTCCCAGTGGCGCTCTTCCGCATATCGCACGGCCGTGTCCAGCAAGGCTTCTCCGCGCTGCTTCGGGATGTGCGCGGCTGACGTGACTCCCAAGGTCTCTTCCACGAAGTTCTCAACTCCGCCCGCCACCTACGGTTACGGCCCCGCCGTGCGCCGGGGCGGAGCATCGATCCTGCATCCGGGGCGCATGGGTGCACGGGCGGGGGCGCGCATGGGGAATGGGTTCCATGTGCGGGTAGCCAGGTCTGGGGCGCTCTGAAGAAGCCCAGTTACCGACTTATGGTCCGTTTGTGGTGCATCTTCCGTTTGCCCCTAGGGCATTGATCATCTGGGTGGCCGAATTTCGGCCCCTGTACCGATGATCCAACGTGCGCATCAGGGGGTACGCCATGGCCGCAAGGCCGCTCGTCGCGCGGCAGCCCAACGAAAGGCTGCAGGCACTCATTCAGGAAGCGGGTTGCTCGAACGCGGGCCTGGCCCGCAGGGTCAACATGTGCGGCGCGGAGCACGGTCTCGATCTGCGCTACGACAAGACGTCCGTCGCCCGGTGGCTGCGCGGGCAGCAGCCGCGGGGCCGGGCGCCCGGCATCATCGCCGAGGCCCTGGGCCGCAAGCTGGGCCGTACGGTCACGATCGACGAGATCGGCATGGCGAACGGCAAGAACCTCGCGTCGGGCGTGGGTCTGCAGTTCTCGCCGACCGTCCTCGGCGCCATCGAGCAGGTCTGCGAGCTGTGGCGCAGTGACGTCGGGCGGCGCGATTTCCTCTCCGGGTCGTCGGTCGCCGCCTCCGCGCTGGTCGAGCCGAGCCGCGACTGGCTGATCTCGTCGCCGGACGCGCAGGTCGGGCGGATGGCGGGGCCGCGGGTCGGGCCCTCCGACGTGGCGGCGGTGCGGGCGATGACGGAGGCGCTGACGCAGCTTGACCACCAGTACGGCAGCGGGCATGTGCGGCCGGTCGTCGTGCACTACCTGAACAGTGTGGTGTCGGGGCTGCTCGCCGGTTCCTACCGGGAGGCGGTGGGGCGTGAACTGTTCTCCGCCGTCGCGCGGTTGACGGAGCTCGCCGGATACATGGCCGTCGACACGGGGCAGCCGGGGCTCGCCCAGCGCTACTACATCCAGGCGCTGCGGCTCGCGCAGGCGGCGGGGGACCGGGGGTACGGCGGGTACGTACTGGCCGCGTCCATGAGTCATCTCGCGGCCCAGCTCGGAAACCCGCGGGAGATCGCGCAGTTGGCGCGGGCGGCCCAGGAGGGGACGCGCGGGCGGGTCACCCCGCGCGCGGAGGCCATGTTCTACGCCGCCGAGGCGCGGGGGCACGCGCTGCTCGGGGACGGGCGGTCGACGCAGGCCGTGGCGGGCCGGGCGGTCGAGGCGATGGACCGCGCGGCGGGGGAGGCCGGTTCGGGCGATGACCCGGTGTGGATCCGGCACTTCGACCACGCGTATCTCGCCGATGAACTGGCGCACTGTCACCGGGACTTGGGGCAGGCGGACGCGGCGGCGCGCAGCGCGGAGGAGTCCCTCGCGGGGCACCCCGAGACGCGGGCGCGGCGCCGGGCGATCGGGCTCGTCCTGCTCGCCACGGCGCAGGTGCAGCGGCGGGACGTCGAGCAGGCATGCCACACGGGGCTGAAGGCGGTGGAGCTGCTCGGCACGCTGCGGTCGAACCGTGGCGCGGAGTATCTGGACGACTTCAAGGACCGGCTCGATCCGTTCAGGGACGAGCCGGTGGTGCGGGAGTTCGGGGCGCGGGTGGAGATTCAGGCCGCGTGAAGCTTTTGTGGTGTCCGCCGTGGCCAGGTGAACGCCACCTGGCCCTGGCCCCTCCTCACTGTGAACGGCCAACTCCGGTATGCGATCGATCCTTCGCCGAACCGTAATCAGCGTCTTGAGGTGAGGTTTTGTTACTCCCATGATCGTGTGGGCGGCGGCGGTTTGAGCTGCGTGGCAGACGGCTGTGGCGACCCGGTAGCGTGAGCCGACGGTTCCGTAGGTCCCCCATTCGTAGGAGTCCCGGTGACGCAGCAGAGCGGACAGGGCGCCGCTTCCTCCGATCCGCATTCCGCGGACCGGCACGCGCACGAAGGCATCGTGCTGCCTGCCGACGGGAGCGAGCCCCTGATGCCCGGCACCGCCGGTGACCATGTGGCCCCCACGGGCGGCAGCCCCTGGGGCCAGCCGTGGGGCCCCGCCCCCGCGGACCCGCCGGGCGCGGGCCAGGCCTGGGGCTCGGCCCCCGACCAGCCGCAGACCTACGGCGCGGGCACCCCGCTGCCGCCCGAGGGCACACAGCCCCAGCAGGGCGCCGCACAGCCTTACGGGACGCAGCCCGCGGACGCTTCTTATGGCGGCCAGGCACCGGCTCCTTCGTACGGTGGGCAGCCGTCGGCCCCGTCGCATGGTGGCCAGCCGTCGGCCCCTTCATACGGTGGCCAGGCGCCGGCCCCTTCGCATGGTGGGCAGCCGCAGGACGCTTCTTACGGCGGGCAGGCTCCGGGTGCTCCGTACGCGGGGCAGGCTCAGGGCGGCCGGCAGGTGGGGCAGCCTCATGGTGGGCAGCACGCGGGGCAGTCGGACGGTGGGGCCTATGGGGCGCAGCCCTCGGGTGGCGCGCACGCCGGGCAGCCTGCGGGTGGCCTGCACGCGGGGCAGCCCGCCGATGCCGCGTACCCGGGGCAGCAGGGGCAGCACGCCACGCCTGGGCAGTCGGGACAATTCGCCCCCGGTGCGCAGTCGGGCCAGCTTCCGCCCGCTGCTCAGGGCGGCCAGCTTCCGCCCGCCGCTCAGGCCGGCCAGCTTCCGCCCGCTGCTCAGGGCGGCCAGCTTCCGCCCGCCGCGCAGGCCGGGCACCTTCCGTCCGCCGCGCAAGGCGGTCAGCTTCCGCCCGCCGTTCAGCCGGGGCAGCTGCCTCCGGTCGCCGCGGCCGGTCAGCTGCCTGCCGCCGGTGGGGCCGGTTCCGCGCCGCTGCCGCCGGCCGCCGGGGACGCCGACGCGACGCAGTACATACCGGCGATGCCCGGTGCCGGAACCGGTGCCGATGAGGGTGCCACCCAGTACATACCGCCCGTGGCGCCGGGGGCCCTGCCCCCCGAGGCTCCCGCGGGCGACGGGACGCAGGTCCTGCGGCGGGTCTCCAACCCCGCCGCGCCCATGCCCCCGGCGGCTGCGGGCCCCATGCCGGGCGCCGCCCCCGACTCGGACAGCGAGCCCACGCAGTACATCGCTCCCGTCCCCGCCGCACCCGGCGCCGCCCCCTTCGGGATCCGGCCCGGAGCTCCGGGGGACCGGCAGCCGCCCGCCGAGTTCGACAGTCTCTTCCGTACGGAGCAGCCGGAGTCCGAAGGCCCCGCCTCCACTCAGCAGATGCCCCGCTTCGAGCACCCGCAGCCGCCGCAGCCCGCCGGGCACGCCAGCGGCGGCGACGGCGGGGGACGTGCCGCGCGCCGTGCCGCGGCGGCCGCTCCCGCCCGCGGGGGCCGCACCGGTTCGAAGGTGCCGCTGTTCGCCGCCGTGGGTGTCGCCATCGCGGTGCTCGGCGTCGGCGCCGGCGCGATGCTCAGCGGCGGAGGCGGTGACGAGGACAAGGACGACCCGAAGACCGTCTCGGAGTCCGCGCCCGCCGAGGAGAAGCCGTCGCCGTCCGTCGACCCGGCCAAGGAGCAGGCGGTCGCCCTGGACAAGCTCCTCGCGGACAGCAACAACAGCCGTGACTCGGTGATCGCCGCCGTACGCAATGTCGGCAAGTGCGCGAACCTCGCCCAGTCGGCCACCGATCTGCGCAACGCGGCCAAGCAGCGCAACGGCCTGGTCACACGCCTGGCCGGGCTCTCCGCGGACAAGCTGCCCGCCAACGCCCAGCTGACCACCGCCCTCAACAAGGCGTGGAAGGCGTCCGCGTCGGCCGACAACCACTACGCCGCGTGGGCGGGACAGGTCGCCGGCAAGCACGGCTGCAAGAAGGGCCACGCCCGCTC
The DNA here is from genome assembly GCF_042740015.1 of Streptomyces sp. NPDC059037. Lineage (NCBI taxonomy): Bacteria > Bacillati > Actinomycetota > Actinomycetes > Kitasatosporales > Streptomycetaceae > Streptomyces > Streptomyces sp. NPDC059037. The sequence goes on along the minus strand of NZ_JBHYIG010000119.1, from coordinate 6,874 downwards.
GACGCCGCACGCGGTCGCCGCGAACAAGGCGAGCGGCGAGGCGACCACGAACAAGCAGCAGGCGGCCGCGCTGTGGAACAAGATCGCCAAGCAGTACGGGCTCACCACCCGCGACAAGTCGCAGCTCTAGGCGCGCCCGCCGGTGGGCCCGCGCGGCCTACCGGACCCCCTCCAGGGTCTTGGAGACGTTCACGAAGCCCTTGCGCGCAGGGATCAGCCGGCCGTCCCGTACGACCTGGAACGTGATGTCGGCGTTGACCAGGCGCGGGAAGTCGCTCGCCGCGAGCATGTCCTTGAAGCGCCAGCTCAGGGTGGGTGTCAGGCCGCCCGTCTTCACCTGCAGTCCCTTGTCGAGGGCGCGGCGCAGGGAGCGGGACGAGACCTCGTCGCCGTCGAGCGACTCGACGACCTGCTTCAGGACGGTGTAGGCGATCCACGTGGTCTGCACGCCCGCGTCCGCCGGGTCGACCCGGTTGTCGCCGAAGGCCTGCTGCCGGATGACCTCGCGCATCTCGTCCCAGCGGGGATCGCTGGCCGCCGGGTACCAGCCGGTGACGTAGGCGCCTTCGTACGGTCCTTCCGCGCCGCCCGTGCGGTCGATGAGGGACTGGTCGACGCTGCCGAGCACGGAGGAGATCTTCGCGGTCGGGTACGCGTCCTCGGTGCGCCGGTAGGAGTCGTAGAACGTGTCCGTGCGGGCGCCGAGCGCGGCCGTCACACAGCCGCCGGTGCCCGCGCGGGTCAGCGCCTGCTCGGCCTGCGAGGTGAAGTCGGTGCCGTCCTCGGGGGCCCGGATGTCCGCGGCGGGCTTGCGGCGGCCCTCGGCGAGGCCCGCGTCGAGGAGCTTGGGGAGGGCGTCGCCGGCGATCGTGTCGGGGCGTACGAGGGAGACGCGCTCGCAGCGGGCGGCGAGCTGCCGGCCGTTGCCCGCCAGCAGGGCCGGTTCGCCGCCGTTGACCGGGTACGACAGAGGGCTGCTGAACTCCTCGTCGGTGACGCCGTAGCCGCCGATGTAGGGGATGCCGGCGACTTCGAGGGGGGAGAGGAAGGACTGGCCGTGCTGGCTGTAGGAGCCGACGACGGCGGCGACCTTCTTGGCGACCGCCTCGCGGGCGCAGTCGGCGGCGCCGACCGGGTCGTTGTGGTCGTTGCAGGTGATGACCTTGAGCTCGCGGCCGTCGAGGCCGCCGTGCGCGTTGACCCAGCGGGCGTAGGCCTTGGCCATGGCGGGGACGCCGGGCTTGTTGGTCGCCTTGGTGTTCTCGGGGGCCCAGGTCATGACGGTGACGGGTTCGTCCCTGGATCCCCCCGTGGATCCAGGGATGACCCCGCAGCCGGTTGTCAGGGACGCACACGCCACCACCAGGGCGGCCGCGGTGAGCGCAGTGGACTTGGAGGGGCGGGGGAGCAAGGTGCGTCGCGAGACGGGCATGTGCAATCACGATTCCGCCGCTGCGCCAACCAAGGAGTGACGTTTCCCCAACGCATGGTGACAAGAAGGTGAATGACAGGGGCCGATTCTGCCGCCCGAAGGGGGAACGTACGATCGATGACCGTGCAAGGTTCGGAGAAGTCTTCCCGTCGCGGCAGTCGCTCAAGCACCATGGGCGGCATGCCAACGAACGACATGCCGTGGTGGCGCTGGCGCAGCAACGTGCGCTCGGCGCTGCACATGCTCTCCGACCCGGAGTTCCAGCGTGAGTGCTGGCTCGCGGGTCGCGAGGAGTACGGGGACGTGACCGATGCCGTGTACCGGCTGGTCGAGGACACGTGGCTGGACAACTGGTCCGCCGAGAAGTACGTGGGGACGATCTTCCGGGACGCGGAGGAGGCGGCGCTGGTCGATGCGGCGGTCCTTCGGGTGCTGCGGATCATGCATGAAGTTGGGCCGGATGCTTTGGTGTCCGCCTATCTTGATCACCCCGGGTGGCCGGAGGCTGTTCGCGCTGCGCGCGAGGCGCATGTTGCTCTCGCTGTGAGTGATGGGGAGAGTCCTGATGAGGTGCCCCGGACGCTTGAGGTGCTGCGGATTTTGACTCGGTCCGCCTGAGCTTTGCGTCTGCGGGTGCGTTGTGGCTGGTCGCGCAGTTCCCCGCGCCCCTTCGGGGCGCTCCCCGGGGCGCTCCTCCCTGAGACGGGGCGTCGGGAGGGGAGCTGATTGTGGGAACCTTGGGCGCATGAATCAGAAGGCCCCCGCCACCGCTGAGCAGTACGTCCTCAACATCTCCTGCCCCGACAAGCAGGGCATCGTGCACGCCGTGTCGAGTTATCTCTTCATGACCGGCTGCAACATCGAGGACAGTCAGCAGTTCGGCGATCACGACACCGGGCTCTTCTTCATGCGCGTCCACTTCTCGGCGGAGGCGCCGGTGACCGTGGAGAAGCTGCGGGCCAGCTTCGCCGCGATCGGTGACTCCTTCCAGATGGACTGGCAGCTGAACCGCGCCGACGAGAAGATGCGGGTCGTGCTGCTGGTCTCCAAGTTCGGGCACTGCCTGAACGACCTGCTGTTCCGCTCCCGGATCGGCGCGCTGCCCGTCGAGATCGCGGCGGTCGTCTCGAACCACACGGACTTCGCCGAGCTGGTCGCCTCGTACGACATCCCCTTCCACCACATCCCGGTGACGAAGGACAACAAGCCGCAGGCCGAGGCGCAGCTCCTGGAGCTCGTGCGGTCGGAGAACATCGAGCTCGTCGTCCTCGCCCGCTATATGCAGGTGCTCTCGGACGACCTCTGCAAGCAGCTCAGCGGCCGGATCATCAACATCCACCACTCGTTCCTGCCGAGCTTCAAGGGCGCGAAGCCGTACCACCAGGCGCACGCGCGCGGCGTGAAGCTGATCGGTGCCACCGCGCACTATGTGACGGCGGATCTCGACGAGGGCCCGATCATCGAGCAGGAGGTCGAGCGCGTCGGGCACGACGTGACCCCCGACCAGCTCGTCGCGATCGGCCGCGACGTGGAGTGCCAGGCGCTCGCGCGGGCCGTGAAGTGGCATGCCGAGCGCAGGATCCTGCTCAACGGGCGCCGGACGGTCGTCTTCGCCTGACGGCAGCTCTTTCCCTGCTTACATCCGGCTCAGCGAAGCCGCCGCGAACAGTACGTCCCTGATCGCCTGGCGGTCGCCGTTCTGCCCCGCGGCCGCTTCCTCCGGCGAGACATGGCCCGCGGCCAGGCGGCAGAACTCGACGCCGTCCAGGGCGACGTGGGCCACCTCGTGGTCAGCGGAGGCGTCGGCGGCGGGGGAGTCCAGCGGGATGAACCACTCGCCGCCGCCCATGCCCTCGACCTCCAGGCGCAGGCTCCGGCCGGGCGCGCCCGCGGCCACCAGACCGCGCGGCGGTGGCGCGAGGCCGGAGCGGCGGCGGTCGGCGAGGGTGCCGGGGAGCAGCCGGGCGGCGAGGTCGATCATGCGGTGCAGATGGCGCGGGGACGGCGGTTCGTAGGGGTAGTCCACCGCGTGCGCGATGTCGCCCGCGTGGATCCAGCACTCGAAGGCGCGGTCCACCATCGAGTCGCGCAGCGGCAGCTCGGGGCGGCGGCCCGTGGCGTCCGGTGCGCCGTACGCGACGGCGAGGCCGCCCGAGCCGTCCCGTGAGCCGGGGCTCTGGGAGGACCCCGCGGTGAAGGACACCGTGCGGATCAGTTCGTGGCTCTGGTCGCGCCAGGGGCCGCGCACCGCGCGCGTGGGCGGGAAGTACGAGGCGCGCCAGTACGCCTCCGTGCGCTGGGTGGGGGTTGCCGGGACCGGTGATCCCGCGTTCAGCGGGTCGTCGAGGCCGAGGGCGGCGGCGACCAGGCCGTCCACGGCCAAGAGGTGCGCGATCACCCCGGCGACCGTCGTCTTGCGGCTGACCGGGCCGTCCCCGTCGAACCACCGCAGGCGCACCGGGGCGTGCCACTCCGAGTCGCCGATGTCCCGCAGGAGCGCGTCGAGCCTGGCCGTCTCCGCGTCGTACGGGATGGCCCACTCCGGCACCGGGATGCGCGGCGGGCGGCGGCCGAGGCAGCTCTCGATGACGCGGCCCCGCAGACCGGGGTCGAGGTCGAGGCTCTCCTCCTGGTGCAGCAGGCCGACCGCGTCGCGCAGCCGCAGGGCCTCCTCCGCGCAGGGGCCGCAGTCGCCCAGGTGCTCCTCGACGGCGATCGCTTCCTCGGGGGAGCAGGCGGCGAGCGCCCATGCGCCGAGGAGGGACTTCAGGACGCGGTGGTCGAGGGCCAGTGGAGGCTCGGGCAAGGGGAGCCCGGTGTCCTCTATGGAGGTGCGGGGCAGCGGTATGCGCGGCGGCTTTCCGGGGTGCGGCGGGCGGCCGCTCTCGCCAGGGCCGCTTCCGGAGCCCGTGCCGCCTGCGGAGCCCGTGCCGCCTGCGGAGCCCGTGCCGCTTCCGGCGCCGCCGCCGGGGAGCTCGGGCTCCTCGTACGGTTCCTGCCGGCCGGGCCCGTTCACAGTGCTCTCCGGTAACCGGGAGGCGCCTCTGGCGCGGGGTCCTGCTCGGTGGCCTGGGCGCCCGCGTCGTTGGCGGTGGAGAGCAGCTGCAGGCCCAGGCGGAGGCGGCGGCGCGCCTCGTCCTCCGTGACGCCGAGGTCGGCTGCCGTCTGGCGGTAGTCCCGCCGCTGGAAGTAGGCGAGCTCCAGAGCGGCGCGCAGCGGGGCGGGCATGGCCGTGACGATGTAGTCGGCGCGGGCGGCGGCGGAGGCGCGGCGCACCTTGCGCTCCAGGTCCTCCGTGGTGCCCTCGCCGCCGCGGGCGAGGGCGGCGGACTCGGTCTGGCGGAGCCGCCGGACGGCCCGCTCGTGGGTCAGCTTGGCGACCCAGGAGCGCAGAGGGCCCTGCTTGGGGTCGTACGCGTCGGGGTTCTCCCAGATGTGGGCGAAGACCTCGCGGGTGATCCGGTCGGCGGCCTGCTCGTCGCCGAGCACGCGGTGGGCCAGGCCGTGCACGAGCGAGGCGAAGCGGTCGTACAGCTCCCCGAGCGCGGCGGCCTCGCCGTGCGCCAGTCGCTGCTGCATGCGGCGGTCCCAGCGACGCGGCGCGTCCTTCGCCATGCGGCCCCCTCTGCGCTGCCGTGCTCTGCCCTTGCCGTCCTCTGCCCTCGGCTCGCCGGATTCGTCCCGTCGAAACCTTCCATCGAATGTAGTCGCCGGCACCGACAACGGGCTTCCCTTTACGGCAAAGTACGCGCCCGCCCGGCCTCGGATGATAGGGACCGGTGTCCCTGGTGTTTCATGGGGGAGAGGCGGGGCAGCCGCGACGTAGGAAGCGTAGGGACAGCTTCCGGATCTTCGGGCGAGCGACGAGATCCTCGGGCGGGCGACGAGCAAGCGCGATCGACGAGCAGCGAGAGGCGTGCGTGTGACGCTGAAGGTGGCCGTGGACGAGCAGGGCGGCTGGGCCGTGCTGCGGGTGTCCGGCGAGATGGACCTGGTGACGTCGCCCGTGCTGCGCCAGCGCGTGCACGACGCGGTCGCCGACGGCCGCCGGAGCCTGGTCCTCGATCTCTCCGAGGTCCTCTTCTGCGACTCCAGCGGCGTCGGCGTACTGATCGCGACGCGCCGCCTCTTCCGCTCCTGTCAGGGCCGGCTGCGCCTGATACTGCCCGCGCACGGCGCGGAGGACGGCTCGCACGTGAACCGGGTCCTCGCGGCCCTGGGCGTACGCCGCCTCTTCGAGGTCTTCCCGGACGTGACAGCGGCGGTGGACGACGGAGCGGCACCGCTCTCGGCTTAGCAGTCGCCGAGGTCGCCGTCGATCTTGTTGTAGTAGCGCGTGCCGCCGTAGTAGATCTTCAGGCCGCAGACGCCGTGCCACTTGCCGCCGGTGAACTTGTGGCTCTTGTCGCGGGCGATCTTGTAGTAGCCGGAGTCGCTGCCGGCCTGGTGGACGTTGACCTTGATGTTGCCGCTGCAGCGGTTGTACACCCGGAGGATCTGGTCGCTGCCCGAGACGGTGATCTTGTGCTTGGCGCACCCCAGACGGGTGTCGGCCGCGCCCGCCGATGGGGCGCTCGCGAGCGTCATCGCCATTCCGGCGGTCAGGGCCCCGACAATAAGTTTCGTACGCATGCTTCTCCTTGGTCGGTGCCGGGCGCGGGAGCGGGAGCGGCAGTCGGCTCGTCAAACGCTCAGGGCCCGGCGGGAGTTGAGGATCATGCTCACAGGGCCGCCCAACAATTCCCCAACACACCGGCCACAGCGGTGCGACGCGTTTGCGCGTAACCTTCGGCTTCCTGACGCCGGGCGGTTGCCGAACACGTACGCTCGCTGCCAGAGACAACCAGGGAACCCCCTGTGCACACGCACCCAACCGCAGAAGTGAGGCGGCCCGAACACCATGGACAGTGCCGAGTACGAGCGTAAGATCGCGGCCCGTTTCGCCACGTTCGATCAGGACGGCAACGGCTACATCTCCCGTGAGGACTTCAGCACGGCGGCTGTCGCCCTGCTCACCGAGTTCGGCGCTACGGCGCGTTCCGAGAAGGGCCAGGCCCTCTATATCGGGGCCGAGGCCTTCTGGCAGGGCATGGCCGGCATCGCCGACCGTGACGGTGACCAGCGGATCACCAAGCACGAGTTCGTGGGCGGCGCGGTGAAGCGCCTGCGCGACAACCCCGCCCGGTTCGCCGAGATCGCACGGCCGTTCCTCGACGCGATGATCGCCGTGGCGGACGCGGACGCCGACGGCGCGGTCACCCCGCAGGAGGTCGGTCGCGCGCTGAAGGCACTCGGCGTCCAGGCGGACATCGCCGAGGTGGCGGGCACCGCGCTCGACGCGGACGCGGACGGCAAGGTGACGGAGGCGGAGATCGTGGCGGCGTTCGCGGCGTACTTCACGGTTCCTGAGTAACAAGGCCCAGGGGCGCGCCCCGTAAGGGG
>NZ_JBHYIG010000118.1:25843-27249 GCF_042740015.1 Streptomyces sp. NPDC059037 | reverse complement strand
GGGGGGGGCGCGGGGGGCGTGAGACAGCGCCGCGGGGCGGGGGTGGCCGGGGGGGGGGGGGCGGGGCCCGCCCCAGGAAACCCCCTGCCCTGACCCTCCACGACCTGCACGCCGGATACGACGGCGCCCCCGTCCTCCACGGAGTGACCCTCACCGTCCGCCCAGGGGAAATCGTCGCCCTCCTCGGCCCCAACGGAGCGGGAAAGTCGACGACTTGCAAGGTCGCGGCCGGACTCATCGCACCCACCCAGGGCACGATCCACGTCGCTGGACGCGAAGCCACCCGCGAAGGCGCCGTCGCCCGCTCAAAGGCAGGAGTCGTCCTCGCCCCCGAAGGCCGCGGCATCTTCCCCGCCCTCACCATCGAGGAGAACCTCACCCTCCACCTCCCGGACAAGGCCGCCCGCGAAGCCGTCTACGACCGGTTCGGCGGCCTCGCCGCCCGGCGGAAGATCACCGCGGGCTCCCTGTCCGGAGGCGAGCAGCAGATGCTCGCCCTCGCACCCCTCCTCCAGCACCCGCCCGCGGTGCTCATCGCGGACGAGCCGTCCCTCGGCCTCGCGCCCCGCGTCGTGGACGAGGTGTTCCGTCTGCTCGGCGAACTCCGGGACGCCGGAACGGGGTTGCTCCTCGTGGAGGAGAAGGCGGCGGAGATCCTGGGCGTCGCCGACACCGTGGCGTACCTCGCGCAGGGCCGCGTCTCGTGGTGCGGCCCGCGCTCCGAAGTCCGGACGGACCAGCTCACCGAGGCCTATCTGGGCATAGCCGCGCAGGGCCATACCGAAGAAGTGGGCAGGCCATGAGCGACGACCGCATACTCGAAGCCCGCGGCATCGGCGTCCGCTTCGGCGGCATCCGCGCCCTCGACCAGGTCGACCTCGGCCTGCGCCAGGGCGAGGTCTGCGGCCTCATCGGGCCCAACGGGGCAGGAAAGACCACCCTGTTCGACGTGGTCTCCGGCATCCGCCGCCCCGACGCGGGGCGGGTCCTCCTCGACGGGGCCGACATCACCCGCCGCTCCCCCGCCTGGCGGGCCCGGCACGGCATGCGCCGCACCTTCCAGCGCCAGCAGCTCTTCGGTCAGCTCACCGTCGCCGACAATCTCCTTGTGGCGCAGGAGTGGCGGGGCGGCGGGGGCGGGTTCGCCGCCGATCTCCTCGCGGCGCCCACCCGGCGTACGCGGGAGAAGGAGCGGCGCACCCGTGCCGCAACTGTCCTGCGCGAGTGCGGACTTGACGCCATCGGCGACGACTACGCGGGAGCACTGCCCGTCGGCCGCGCCCGCATGGTGGAGCTGGCGCGGGCCGTGGCGGACCCGCCGAGGGTGCTGCTGCTCGACGAGCCCGCGTCCGGGATGACGGCCGACGAGCGGGGGCACCGGTCGGCCGTCAAACGGCACCTCGCGG